>NZ_JBSFNC010000017.1:0-91754 GCF_053586895.1 Amycolatopsis sp. NPDC003731
CTTCCGAGCCACCACACAGGCAGAGCCTCATCAGCCACACCCCGACGCCCTGGGCATCCAGGGCACTCGCCCCGAACAACATCAACCTTAGGGAGGCCTCATGGCGGCCGAAGAACCCGTGGTGTCGGTGTGGACGCGCCCGCAGCGCCGCCGGGAGCAGCCCGCGTTGAGCCGGGCGCAGATCGTGGCCGCGGCGCTCGAACTCCTGGACGCCGAAGGGCTCGAGGCGCTGAGCATGCGGACGCTGGGCGCCCGGCTGGACGCGGCCGCGACATCGCTCTACCGCCACGTAGCCAACAAGGACGAGCTGCTGGAACTGGTCGTCGACGAGGTGTACGGCCAGATCGAGGTTCCGGAAATCCGGGACGGTGACTGGCGGCGCGCGGTGACGGCCTGCGCCGCGAGCACGCGGGCGGCCCTGCTGCGGCACGCGTGGATCGCGTCGGTGCTCGGCCAGACCGGCCTGGCCTACCTGGGGCCGAACGTGATGCGCCTGAACGAGCGCATGCTGGCTCTGTTCGAGACGGCCGGGTTCCGGCCGGCCGAGGCCGACCGCGCGCTGGGCGCGGTGATGGCGTACGTGATCGGCACGGCGACCACGGAAGCGGCGTGGCTGACCACCGTCGCGCGCAGCGGCCGGACCGAGCAGGAGTGGATCGACCGGCTCCGGCCCGCGCTGCGGGAGGCGACGAAGCCCTACCCGCGGCTGCACGCACTGGCCACAGCCGAGGGCGGCGACGCCGAGACGTCCCGCGGCGACGGCTTTGCCTACGGCCTGGAGCGGATGCTGGACGGGCTGGCAGCCCGTCTCACGCCCACTGAGTGAGAGCGCTCCCAGCAAAGCGTGCACATAAAGCCACCGAACTGCCCACGGCGAGCAGGTGATGCTTTACACCGTCGAATCGACTCTTTACCCTCCTTTCTGGAAGCGCTCCCAGGCTCAGGAGGCGGCGTGCGCACTTCGACGACGAAGTCGATGACCCGGACAATCGTGGCGCTGCTCGTGCTCGGGCTGGCCGTGGTGGTGCCGGGAGGGCCCGCGGCCGCCGCCGGGAAGTTCAACTACGGCGAGGCGCTGCAGAAAGCCGTCTGGTTCTACGACGCTCAGCGCTCCGGTGCGCTGCCCGCCGACAACCGGGTCTCCTGGCGCGGGCCGTCGGCCCTCGACGACGGCAAGGACGTCGGACTGGACCTCACCGGCGGGTTCTACGACGCCGGTGACCACGTCAAGTTCGGGCTGCCGTTCGAGTTCAGCATGACCATGCTCGCCTGGGGCGCGCTGGAGAACCGCACCGCCTACCAGAACTCCGGCCAGTGGGCGGCCCTGCTGTCGAACCTGCGCTGGGGCAACGACTGGCTGATCAAGGCGCACCCGCAGCCCGACGTGCTCTACGGCCAGGTCGGCAAGGGCGACGACGACCACAAGTGGTGGGGCCCCGCCGAGACGATGACCATGGCCCGGCCCGCCTACCGCATCGACGACTCCTGCCCCGGCTCCGACCTGGCGGGCGAAGCCGCCGCGCAGCTGGCCGCCGGCTCGATGGTGTTCCAGGCCGGCGATCCGACCTACGCGGCGACCCTGCTCACCCACGCCAAGCAGCTGTACTCGTTCGCCGACAACCACCGGGGCGTCTACTCCAACTGCATCACCGACGCCCAGAACTTCTACAAGTCCTGGAGCGGCTACCAGGACGAGCTCGTGTGGGGCGCGATCTGGCTCTACAAGGCCACCGGCGACAGCAGCTACCTGACCAAAGCGCGCGCCGAGTACGAAAAACTGGGCACCGAACCGCAGACCACCACCCGCTCCTACCGCTGGACGCTGGCCTGGGACGACAAGTCCTACGGCGCCTACGTCCTGCTCGCCCAGCTCACCCGCGACGCCGAGTACGTGACCGACGCCAACCGCTGGCTGGACTGGTGGACCACCGGCGTCAACGGCCAGCGGGTGCCCTACTCCCCCGGCGGCCAGGCCGTGCTCGACCAGTGGGGCTCGCTGCGGTACGCGGCCAACACCGCGTTCGTGGCGCTCGTCTACTCCGATTGGCTGCGCAGCACCGATCCCACGCGCGCCACGACGTACCACGACTTCGGCGTCCGGCAGATCAACTACGCGCTCGGTGACAACCCGCGCGGCGCGAGCTTCGAGGTCGGGTTCGGCGTCAACCCACCCCGCAACCCGCACCACCGGACCGCGCACGGTTCCTGGGCCGACAACATCAACGAGCCCGCGCAGAGCCGGCACACCCTCTACGGCGCGCTCGTCGGCGGCCCCAGTTCGGCCAACGACGCCTACACCGACGACCGCACGAACTACACGATGAACGAGGTGGCGCTCGACTACAACGCCGGCTTCACCAGCGCGCTGGCCCGCCTCTACGGCGAGTACGGCGGCACCCCGCTGGCCTCCTTCCCGCCGCGGGAAACCCCGGACGGCCCGGAGATCCTCGCGCAGGGTGCCCTCAACCAACCCGACGGTGGCACGTTCACCGAGGTCAAGGCGTACGTGCTCAACAAGTCGGCCTGGCCGGCCCGCACGTTCACCGGCTCGCTGCGCTACTTCTTCACCCTCGACGGCGCCACCACACCCGGCCAGATCTCGGTGACCTCGGCGTACAACCAGTGCGACGCGCCGACCGTGCACCAGTTCTCCGGCGCGGTCTACTACGTCGAGGTGCCGTGCTCGGGCGGGGTCGCCCCGGGCGGGCAGTCCCGCTACCGCAAGGAAGTGCAGTTCCGGATCACCAGCGCCGGCACCTGGAACCCGGCCGACGACTGGTCGCACACCGGCCTCGCCGCCGCCGGATCCGCGCCCGCGGATTCCTCGCGGCTGGTGCTCACGCAGGGTTCCGCGGTGCTGTGGGGCACCCAGCCGGGACCGTCCACAGCGGACACCACCCCGCCGGCCGCTCCCACCGGGGTCACCGCCGTGCCCGGCAGCACCACGGCCACCCTGACCTGGACGGCCGCCACCGACGACGTCGGCGTCGCCGGGTACGAAGTGCTGAACGCGGCCGGTGCGGTGATCGGCAGCGCCACCGGAACCAGCTACCAGGTCACCGGCCTCACGCCCGCCACCGCGTACACGTTCTCGGTGCGCGCCCGGGACGCGGCCGGCAACCGGTCCCCGGCCAGCAGCCCGGTGTCGGTCACCACGACGACCGGCGGCGGTGACCCCGGTACCGGCTCGCTCGCCGTGCAGCAGCGCGGCGACAGCGCGGCCACCGGCAACCAGATCCGCACCGGCCTCCAGGTCGTCAACCGGGGCAGCACCCCGGTCGCCCTCAGCGGCGTCACCGCCCGCTACTGGTTCACCGGCGACGGCACCAGCCCGAGCTACCAGATCTGGTGCGACTACGCGGTTCTGGGCTGCGGCAACGTCTCCCTTCGCGTGGTGAAGCTCGGTTCGCCGCGCCCCGGGGCCGACGCCTACGTCGAACTGAGCTTCACCGGCGGCACCCTCGCCGCCGGCGCGAGCACCGGCGAGGTCCAGGTCCGGGTCGCGAAGGCCGACTGGTCGGCGTTCAACCAGGCCGACGACTACAGCTACCGCGCGGCGGCGTCGTTCACCGACCTCACCGCCGTCACCGCCTACCGCTCGGGCACCCTCGACTGGGGCATCGAGCCCTAGTTGCGGATGAAGGTGTGCGAGGTGTCCCGGTTGCCGACGTTGAGGGCTTGCCCGACGCTCAGCTGGTAGTGGCCACCGTTGAAGTAGAGGAAGATGGTGTGGCCGGTGGTGTTGTTCTTCACGGACAGGGCGTTGTTCCGGATGCACTCACCCTGGCCGAGCCCCGGGCCCTTGAACTCGTAGCAGGTCGGCTGCGAGGTCCCGTAGTCGCTGACCGAGCCGTTGAAGTCCGACACCGAGCCGGTCTGGTTGTACCCGTACCACAAGCAGAACTCGCCCAGCTCACATTTCCCGTTGCGGGGCGTCGCCGCCGAAGCGGTGCCGGTCACCGCCATCGCCAGTGCGGCAGCCGCGCCGACGGCCAACGACGTCCGGACGACGTTCTTCCCGATGGTTCCCACGTGGACTCCTTCTCCCGTGCGCCGGCGCCCGCGGTCCGGGCACCCGCACCGTCACGTTCCACGCCGGTGGGCCGTTGAGGCCCGGCCGGCCGGTTCACCCGTTCGGACGCGCCGCCGGTTTCCTCGATAGCGAACGGATAGCGCGGCTGCGCAACGATCTTCTCGTCGATTCCCGCTGATGAGAGGAGTGATCATGGCTCGCATGATCAACGCCCTGGGTGACCGGCTGCTGGGGCTGTTCCTGCGCGAGGTGAAGGCCGGCGCTTGCATCCCCGAGCACGGTCAGGTCTGCAAGACGCTGCACTACGACTGCTACGGCAACTGCAAGTAACCGCGGCGTCCTCGCCTTTCCCGCCGCGGTCCTCCCGCGGCGGGAAAGGCCCGCCCTAGGAGGTGCACCGATGCTCGGCGCCCAGTTCGTGCTCGCCGCCCGGGTCCTGATCGGGCTGGTGTTCGCGGTCGCGGCCGTCGGCAAGCTCGCCGGACGGGCGCGGCTGACCGATTTCGCCGATTCGCTGGCGCCGCTCGGCCGGTCGCCCGTCGGCTGGCTGCCGGTCGCCGCCGGGACCGCCGTGGCCGAACTGGCCGCGGCCGTGCTCGCCGTGTTCCCCGGCACCTCCCGGGCCGGGCTCGGACTGGCGACGGCGATCCTGCTCGTCTTCTGCGCCGCGATCGCCCGGTCGATGCGGCTGGGCCGGCGCGTCACCTGCAACTGCTTCGGCCGCTCCGGGGCGGTTCTCGGCCGTGCCCACCTCGTCCGCAACGCGCTCCTCGCCGTGGTGGCCGCCGCGGCCGCCGTCGTCCCGGCGGGACCCGGTCTCGGCCTCGACACCGGCGCCGCCGCCGCGCTCGTCGGCGCGTTCGGCGCACTCGTCGCGATCAACTGGGACAGCCTGGCCGGCCTGGTCGGCCGGGCGGACACCGCCCATCGCTGAAAAGAGGTATCCCATGTCGTTCCTGGTGGCCGTGGTCGCGGTGCTGGCCGTGCTGACGGTGCTCAACCTCCTGCTGTCCTCGGCGATCATCCGGCTGCTGAACGAGCAGCGCCGGCCGGTGACCCCCGACCTGCCCGCCGTGGGCACCGAGATCGGGGCGTTCGAGGTGACCGACGCCGACGGCCGGACCGTCACCGACGGCGAGCTGGACGACGTGCTCGTCGCGTTCCTCTCTCCCACCTGCGGGCCGTGCCGGCGCATCGCGGACAAGCTCACCGAGCCGACCGTCGCGTTCGTGATCGACGGCGGTGACCGGGCCAAGGCCGTGGAGTACGCGGCCGGGCTGGGCCCGTCGGTGCGCGTCGCCTACGTCGGCGACCGCAGCCCGGCGTCGGCCGCGTTCAACGCGGGCGACGTCACCCCGACCCTGCTCCGCGTCCGGGACCGGCGGATCGCCGCCGCCGGCCACGACCTCGACGCCGTGCGCCTGCAGCCCGCCCGATGAACCTGCTCCGGGCGGCGGGTCCCGCGTTCGGCATCGCCTGGCGCGCATCGCGGGTGGCCACCGGCGGCTCGGTCGCGCTGGCGGTGCTGGCCGCGGCCGTGCCCGCGGTGTCGGCGTGGCTGGGGAAGCTGCTGTTCGACGAGCTGGCCGGCGGCCGGGACCGCGGCCTGATCGTGCTGTTGGCCCTCGGCTCGGCGGCCGGTCTCGCCGTCGCGGCCGCGATCACCGCCGTCGCCTCCTACTGCACCGCGATCGTGCGGGCCAAGTCGGCGATCGAGGCGGAGGACCGCCTGGTCGGCGCGGTCGGCGCGCTGCCCGGGTTGCGCCGCCTGGAGGACCCGGCGTTCCTCGACCGGGTCCGGCTGGCCGAGCAGGGCGCGCAGGAAGCGTCGCCCGCGGTGCTCGCCCTGACCGTCGAGTCGGTGCGCACGCTGATCGCCGTGCTCGGGTTCGGCGGTGCCGTCCTGCTCGTGTGGCCGCCGATGGCCGGGCTGCTCGCCGCGTCGCTGGCGGCCGCGGCGATCTCGCAGCTGACGTTGTCCCGCCTGCGCGCGCGGGAGGCCGAGGCGATGATGGCCACCCAGCGCCAGCGGTTCCTCTTCCGCTCGCTCTGCTCGGACATCAAGGCGGCCAAGGAGATCCGGCTCTTCGGCCTCGCGGACCTGTTCCGGTCGCGCATGGTGACCGCCGTGCGCGCGGCGACGGCCAGTGAATGCGCCATGCAGCGCCGGATCGCCGTCACCGGGGTCGCCGCCGCGGTCGTGTCGGCGGTGGTGGCCGGCATCGCCCTCGTGGTCGCCGCGACCGGCGCCGCCCGGGGATCGCTGTCCATCGGCGACGTCACCCTCTTCACGGCGGCGGTGGCCGGCATCCAGTCCCCGGTGGGCGCGCTGCTGGGCCAGCTCGGGCGGGCCGGCGGCTCGCTCGGCCTGTTCCGGCACTACCTCGACGTCGTCGCGACCGAACCCGACCTCGCCCCCGGGACGGCCGCCGTGCCCGCGCTGACGACCGGCATCGAACTGCGGGACGTGTGGTTCCGCTACGACCCGGCCGGCCCGTGGGTGCTGCGCGGGGTCGACCTGGTGATCCCGGCCGGAGCCGCGGTCGGGCTGGTCGGGGTGAACGGCGCGGGCAAGTCGACGCTGGTGAAGCTGCTGTGCCGGTTCTACGACCCCGACCGCGGGCGGATCCTGTGGGACGGCGTGGACATCAGCACGTGCGACCCGGCCGCGTTGCGGGCCCGCATCGGTGCCACCTTCCAGGACTTCACCAGCTACGACCTGACCGCGGCCGACAACATCGGCATCGGCGACGTAACCCGCCTCGGCGACCTCGGCCGCATCCGCGCCGCGGCCCGCCTCGCCGAGATCGACCCGGCGCTGTCGGCGTTGCCGCGCGGCTACGAAACCCTGCTGTCCCGGGCGTTCCTGGACGTCGACGACAAGTCCGGGGCGGCGCTGTCCGGCGGCCAGTGGCAGCGGGTGGCGCTGGCCCGGTCCCTCATGCGCGCCGACGCCGACCTGCTCATCCTCGACGAGCCCAGCTCCGGCATGGACGCCGACGCCGAGACCCGGACCCACGAGGCCCTGCGCACCCACCGGGCCGGCCGGACGAGCGTGCTGATCTCCCACCGCCTGTCCGCCCTGCGCGGCGCGGACCGGATCGTGGTGCTCGACGGCGGCCGGGTGATCGAGCAGGGCACCCACGACGACCTGCTCACCGCGGGCGGCGAGTACGCCCGGCTGTTTTCGCTGCAGGCCAAGGGATATGCGATGGCGGAGGCATGATGGCCGGGCTCGCGGCGGGTGTGGTGGTGCTCGTGGTCCTGCTGGTGGTGCTGCGCCGGCGGTACGTGGTGGCCCGGGTGTGGGGCCACAGCATGTCCCCCACGTTCCACGACGGCGAACGGGTGGTCGCAACCCGGCGGCGGGAGTACCGCGTCGGTGACGTGATCGTCTTCCGCCCCCGAGCCGCGGCCACCGATGTGGCGTGGCGCATCAAGAGGATCGCGGCGGTCGCCGGCGACCCGGTCCCGGCCTGGCTGAAGGCTGGCGACGCAATCGTCCCGGCCGGCCGCGTGGTGGTGGCCGGCGACAACACCGGCCACAGCGAGGATTCCCGCCAGCTCGGCTACATCGACCTCGAGAGTGTGGCCGGCGCCGTCCCTCACCGCCCGGCGCCGGCGGGCGGCTGACAGACGATTCCGCGAGCGCCTTCTCGGCCGCCGCCGCACGGCCATCCCCCGCCGACCCTCACCACCCCGGCGCCGACGGCAACTAACAGACGATCACCGCCCGGCGCCGGCCGGCAGCTGACGATCGATCACCGCCAGCACCTTCTCGACCTCGGCCCGCTCCGCCGGACTGTCGAACTGGTCCTGCAACCGCAAAGCCGCATCAGCCAGACGGCGAGCGGCCGTCCGGTCGCCGGTCGCCAGCTCGATCGAGGCCAACGCGAGCAGCGCGGCCGATTCGGCGTCCGGGCGGCGGATCCGGCGGGCCAGGACCAGCGCGCGGTCCGCGGCCTTCCGGGCGGCCGGCAGGTCGCCGTGGGCGCGGTGGGCGTCGGCTTCGGCGGTGAGGCACCACGTTCGGCCGATCGGGTCGCCGTTCCGCTCGGACAGGTCGCGGGCCTGTCCGGCCAGGTGGACCGCCGCCGCGCTGTCGCCGCAGGCCAGTGCCGTGCGCACGACCACCAGCCGCACCTGGGCGCGGGTCTTCCATTCGCCGGCCGCGTCGGCCAGGCGCAGGGCCTTCGCGCCGTGGATCCTCGCCGCGCCGAGGTCGCCGACGTGGTCGCGGTACAGCGCGGCCAGCGTGCTGTGGCAGCCCGACTCGCCCGCCCGGTTCCCGGACTTCCGGAAGCACCGGACCGCCTCGCGCAGGGCGGTGATCGCGCGGTGCCAGTCACCGCACCGCTCGTGGGCGTCGCCCAGCTTGGTGAGCACCTCCGCCCGCAGCGCGACGTCGGCCTCCCGCAGCGGCACCTCGTTCAGGATGGCGACGACGTCGGCGTACCGGCTGCGGTGCATCCGCGCGGTCGCCGTGACCAGCGCCGCGGTCACCCGCACCACCGGGTCGTCGCCGGCGACGTTCGACAGCCGCGCGGCCGCCCGGGCGCCGTGGTCGTACAGGTCGAGCCGCACGAGCGGGGCCCGCAGCACCAGCAGCAGCGCCGCCGCGCGCCGGCGCAGGCCCCCGCGCACGGCCAGGTCGAACACGGCGAGCAAGACGTCGGCGTCCGCGCCGACCCACGGCAGCGGTTCCGTCACCACGTGCCGCACCACGTCCCGGCCGAGCGGCGCGGCGGTCTCGGCGACCAGCGCGTACCCCGCCGGCGAGCCGAGGATGCCCTCGTGGGCGTGCCGGGTCAGCTGGACCGCCCACCCGGCCAGCCGCTCCAGGGCCCCCGGCGCCAGCGACGGGCCGACCGAGCGGCAGTAGGCCCGCACGAGGTCGTGCATCCGGTAGCGCGGCACGCCGTCGCGCCCCGGCCCGGCCTGCTCGAGCAGGTTCATCGCGCACAGGTGGGCCAGCACCTCGCCGGTGCGGGCGAGCGGCACGCCGAGCACGGGCGCGAGCGGCCAGCCGGTGAACGTCGGCGCCCCGATCGCCGCCAGCGCCAGCATCGCGGCCCGCGCGTCCCGGTCCAGCAGCCGGAAACTCGTGTCGAGGCTGTCCCGCACGCTGCGCTGCCCGGCCACCAGCTCTCGCATCCGCCTCGACTCGTCGGACAGCCGCGCGGCCAGCTCGGCCACGCTGAGCTTCGGGTACGCGGCGAGCTGCGCCCCGGCGATCCGCAACGCGAGCGGCACGCCCCCGCACGCCTCGAGCACCGTGGCGACCGTGCCTTCGCCGACGCCTTCGGCGAGCCGGTCCGCACCCGCCGCGTTCGCCAGCACGGTCTCGGCCGAGCGGTCCGGCAGCGGCGCAAGCGGCACCCGCACCGACGGCTCGACCTCCGGCAGGACGTACCTGCTGGTCACGATCGTGGCGCAACCCGGATCGGCGGCCAGGAGCGGCTCGAGCTGCCGGGCGGTGGCGGCGTTGTCCAGCACGACGAGCACCCGCTTGCCCGCGGTCCGGCTGCGGAACTCGGCCGTGCGCTCCTCGAGCGTGGCCGGCATCGACCGGGCCGCCACCCCCAGCGCACGGAGGAAACCGGCGAGGACCTCGTGCGGGGCCGCCGGCCGGGCGTCGGCGCCGCGCAGGTCGGCGTAGAGCTGCCCGTCGGGGTAGGCGTGCACCGCCGCCGCGCCGGCGTGCACCGCCAGCGCCGTCTTGCCGATCCCGGGCATCCCGGTGACCAGCACCAGCGGTGGTGCCCCGGTCCGGCGCGCCACGGCGGCCCGGATCGCGGCCGATTCGGCGTCCCGCCCGGCGAACCCGGCGGTCCGCGGCGGCAGCTGGGCAGGCACCACGGCGGCCGACGGCGACGTCCCGGCGGTGAGGATTTCGGCTTCCAGGGCGAGCAGCTCCGGGGACGGATCGATGCCCAGTTCGTCCCGCAGCACGCGCCGGGCGTCCCGGAACGCGGCCAGCGCGTCGGCCCGCCGCCCGGCGCGGTGCAGCGCGAGCATCCGCCGGTGGTGCAGGCCCTCGCGCAGCGGGTGGGCCTGCACCAGCGCGGTCAGCTCGGGCAGCAGCCGCGCGGCCCGCCCGCAGGCGATCTCGGCGTCGATCCACTCCTCGGCCAGGCCGATCCGCAGCTCGTCCAGCCGGGGCAGTTCCGCGCCGGCCAAGTGCGCGGTCACCCCGCCCAGCGGCGTCCCGGACCACCGGTCGAGCGCCGACCGCAGCAGGCCGGCCGTGTCCGCGGAGTCACCGGCCGCCCGGGCCGCGGCGAGCAGCCGCCGCACTTCGTCGACGTCGGCGAGGGAGTCCAGCAGGTACCCGCTCGGCACGGTGACCAGGGCCTCGGCGGCGCCGGCCCGGTCGAGCGCGGCCCGGAGCTTGGACACCTGGATGTGCAC
The DNA here is from genome assembly GCF_053586895.1 of Amycolatopsis sp. NPDC003731. Taxonomy (NCBI): domain Bacteria; kingdom Bacillati; phylum Actinomycetota; class Actinomycetes; order Pseudonocardiales; family Pseudonocardiaceae; genus Amycolatopsis; species Amycolatopsis sp. NPDC003731. The sequence goes on from NZ_JBSFNC010000017.1 coordinate 10,445, forward strand.
CTGCGTCCGCGCGGTGGCCGGCGGCCGCTCACCCCAGAGGGCGTCGATCAGCCGCTCCACCGAAACCGGCTGCCGGCACGCCAGCGCCAGCACGGCGAGGACGGTACGCCCCAAACGGCCCTTGATCGGCACCGGTGTCCCCTGGACCTGTGCGCCGACGGGACCGAGGACAGTGGCTTCCAGCAATCGCCTGCCCTTCGAGATCGGGTAGCACGATGCGGGCCGCGCGCGACGGAGACGCCACGCGGCCGACGGTCGGCACCCGGAAAGTTCAACCCCAGTAACGAAAGTGCCGGCTCGTCACGTCCCGCCTTCCCCAGCCGGGTGACGCACTCTCGCTGCGCGGGACGTTGCCAGCGGCCCGCGAGCACCGTCAACCGCCGCCCGGACGTTTCGTGCTGCCTCGAAACGGGACGCGCTTCCCCAAAGGGACACCGCCGGCGCTACCTCCCGCGCCTCCGGTGCCGGGTCCCGAACCTCACGAGGCACTCACCGTCACCGGGTGGCGGACGACGGCGCCGAACAGATAACCCTGCGTGTTGTACGGCGCGACGTCCGGCTGGCTCACGCCGGTGATGTCGGTGGCGCGGGCCCGCAGCGTGTACTCCCCCGCCGTCCGGGGCCGCCACGGGAACTCCCACTGCAGCCAGCCGCGGTCGAGTGCCGGGCTGATCGGCTTCGCAGGGTGCCAGCGCACGCCGTCCGTGCTCACCTCCACCCGCCGGATCCGGCCGTGGCCCGACCAGGAGCGGCCGCGCAGCACCAGGCGCCGTCCGGCCGCCAGCGTCGCGCCCCACGGGAGCTCGAACGCGCTCTTGACCACCTGCTCGGTGACGAGCGTGCCCTCGGCCGGGTAGTCAGGGCCCAGCAGCCGGTAGTACTGCGTGTTCCACGGCGACACCAGCGGCGTCGCCGACACTTCGATCCGGCCGAGCCACTTGATCGACGCGATCCCGGCCCACGACGGCACCACCAGCCGCACCGGAAAACCGTGGTCGGGCGGCAGCGGCTGCCCGTTCATCTCATACGCCAGCAGGACGTCTTCCAGCGCCTTCGCCACCGGCAGCGGCCGCCGCACCTTGCCCAGGTTCACCCCACCCGTGACGTAGTCGGCGTCGAGCCCCTCCGGCAGCACGTCCACGGCGTCGCGGGTCAGCCCCGCCCGGGCGAGCACCGTCGCGAGCCGGACGCCGCGCCAGCGCGCGACCCCGACCGCACCGAGCTTCCACGCCGTTCCGGCGACCGCCTGGCCCTGCTGGCTCGTGAAGAAGCTCCGCCCGTTGCCGGCGCATTCGATGAACGCGGTGATCGTCTCCGACGGCAGCGCGCGCAGCTCCCGGTAGGACAGTTCGGCCGGTTTCCGCAGCCCGGAGCCGAACAGCCGCAGCCGCCAGGTATCGGCGTCCAGCACCGGCGTCGAGGTGTGGTCACGGACGAAGAACCGGTCGACCGGGGTGAGGTAGCCCTGGCCGCTCATCGCTTCCCAGCGGGTCTCGGCGTTGCTGCCGTGGACGTCGAACAGCTCCGGCGGCAGCGGTTTCACGATCGGTCCGCCGGCCGCGGCGGCGGCCGTGCCCGGTACGGCCAGCGCCAGCCCACCCGCCGCCGTCAGCCGCAGCAGGTCGCGGCGGCTCAGGCCCGGCAGGCGCGCCTCGCCCGCCCGCCACTGCGCGAGCCGCCCCCGGTCGTAAGCGGTCTCCTCGGTGAACGCCGTCATGCGGGCATTCTCGGGATCACCTCCGCCGACGGCCAGCACGTCCACCCAGCGGAACAGGAGTCCGCAATGGACGGTTCACCGGCAGCACCGGCGTTTATTCCCGCGGCCCGGCGCCGTCCCAGCAGGTGGCCGCGCCCGCCCGGGGCCCGGGAACCGGCGCACACTGCGGGTACGGGCCGAGGAGAAGGGAACGCCGGGATGACAGGACCACGGATCGCCGTCGCGCTGGACGGAGCGGGGTGGCACCCGGCCGCGTGGCGCGAACCCGGCGCACGCGCGGGCGAGCTGCTGACCGCCGGCTACTGGGCCGACCTGGTCCGCGAGGCCGAGGCCGGCCTGCTGGACTTCGTCACCCTCGAAGACTCGCTGGCCCTGCAGACCGTGAGCTACCTCGACCGGCCGGGCGAGCGGACCGACATCGTCCAGGGCCGCCTCGACGCCGTGCTGATCGCCGCCCGCGTCGCTCCGCTGACCTCGCACATCGGGCTCGTGCCGACCGCCGTGGTCACCCACACCGAGCCGTTCCACCTGTCGAAAGCCATCGCCACCCTCGACTACGTCAGCACCGGCCGCGCCGGCGTGCGCGTCCAGGTGGCCGGCCGTCCCGACGACAACCGGCACTTCGGCCGTCGCGAGTTCGGCGAGTTCCGGCTCGAAGACTCCGCCGACCCCGGCAAACCGAGCCCCCTGGCCGACCTGTTCGACGAGGCCGCCGACTACGTCGAGGTGCTGCGCCGGCTCTGGGACAGCTGGGAGGACGACGCCGAGATCCGGGACGTCGCCACCGGCCGGTTCGTCGACCGCGGCAAACTGCACTACATCGACTTCACCGGGCGCTGGTTCTCGGTCAAGGGCCCGTCGATCACCCCGCGGCCGCCCCAGGGCCAGCCGCCGGTCACCGCGCTGGCCCACGCCGCCGTCCCCTACCGGCTCGCCGCCCGCTCCGCCGACGTCGTCTACGTGACGCCCTTCGACCGCGCCCAGGCCGGCGCGATCGTCGCCGCCGTGCGCGAGGAGCAGGAGAAGGCCGGCCGCGGCGGCGAGACGCTGCACGTCTTCGGCGACGTCGTCGTGTTCCTCGACGAGACCGAACAGGCGGCCGCCGATCGCAAGCGGCGGCTCGACGACCGGTTCGGCGCGGAATACCCGTCCGACGCGCACATCTTCACCGGCACCCCGGCCGGCCTGGCCGACCTGCTGCTCGACTGGCAGGGCGCCGGCCTGTCCGGCTTCCGGCTCCGGCCGGGCGCGCTCCCGCACGACCTGACCGCCATCACCCGCGGCCTGGTGCCCGAACTGCGCTCCCGCGGCGCCTTCCGCACCGGCTACGAGGCGAGCACCCTGCGCGGGCTGCTCGGCCTGTCCCGGCCCGCCAACCGCTACTCCGCCGCCTGAGGAGGCCCGAGATGTCCCGGAAGCAAATCCACCTCGCGGCGCACTTCCCCGGCGTCAACAACACGACCGTGTGGAGCGACCCCGAAGCCGGCAGCCACATCGAGTTCAGCTCGTTCGTCAAGCTCGCGCAGACCGCCGAGCGCGCGAAGTTCGACTTCTTCTTCCTCGCCGAAGGCCTGCGGCTGCGCGAGCAGAACGGGCAGATCTACGACCTCGACGTCGTCGGCCGCCCGGACACGTTCACGGTGCTCTCGGCGCTGGCCGCGGTCACCGAGCGGCTCGGGCTGGCCGGCACGATCAACTCGACGTTCAACGAGCCGTTCGAGGTGGCCCGCCAGTTCGCCTCGCTGGACCACCTCTCGGCCGGGCGCGCGGCGTGGAACGTCGTCACGTCGTGGGACGCCTTCACCGGCGAGAACTTCCGCCGCGGCGGGTTCCTGCCCCAGGACCAGCGCTACGAGCGCGCCGAGACGTTCTTGCGCACCGCTTGGGAGCTGTTCGACTCCTGGCGCGGCGACGAGGTCGCCGCGGACGCGGACTCGGGCGTGTTCCTGCGCGATCCGGCGGCGGGCGCCTTCGCTCACCACGACGCACACTTCGACATCGAGGGCCGCTTCCCGGTGCCGCGCAGCCCCCAGGGGCGGCCGGTGATCATCCAGGCCGGGGATTCCGACGAGGGCCGCGAGTTCGCCGCGGCGACCGCCGACGCGATCTTCAGCCGCTACGGAACCCTGGAGGCCGGACAGGCGTTCTACGCCGACGTCAAGGGCAGGCTGGCGAAGTACGGCCGCAAGCCGGAACAGCTGGTGATCCTGCCCGCGGCGACGTTCGTCCTGGGCGACACCGACGCCGACGCCCACGAACGCGCCCACGTCGTCCGGCGGCAGCAGGTCAGCGGCCAGACCGCGATCAAGTTCCTCGAGCAGGTGTGGAACACCGACCTCAGCGACCACGACCCCGACGGCCCGCTGCCGTCGGCCGACCCCGTGGTCGACGGGTCGACGATCGCCCCCGGCCGCGCCAGCGTCCGCATGTACCGCGACCCCGTCGCCACGGCCCGCGAATGGCGGCAGCTGGCGGAGGCGAAGAACCTGTCCACCCGCGACCTGATCATCGAGGTCACCGGCCGCCAGACGTTCATCGGCTCGCCAACGACGATGGCGGCGGCGATCGACGACCTGGTCCAGGCCGACGCCAGCGACGGGTTCATCCTCGTCCCGCACGTCACACCCGGCGGCCTCGACGAGTTCGCGGACAAGGTCGTGCCCCTCCTGCAGGAGCGCGGCTCGTTCCGGACGGAGTACACGGGTTCGACCCTGCGCGACCACCTGGGGATCGAGCCGGCCGAGGGCTGATGTCCTTCGCCGCGGACGCCCGGCCAGCCATCCGGATCCGTTGTTGGCCGCGGCGCCAATAGGCCCCCATTCACCGCAACCGGTGAAATGAATTCCGGTCGCCGAAGATTTACTTTCGCCGATCAACTCACGCAAGTGATCCTGCGACAATTGAATCAAACTCCGCCATCCGAGTGGAAAAAATACGTCCCCGTGGAGCCGGCTTGACATGCGCGTCCCCAGACGTGCAAACATGGATAGCCAGGCTTTCGCCGCACTCTGGAGATCGTGAGTCACCGCTGACAATCGCGGCTCACGACCCGAGTCCATTTGCGACGATCAAATCACCACGGGAAGGTTCGCCATGACCTTGAGAATTCCTGACATCAAGAGTGAGCACATGGAGATTCTCGACGCCGCCCACGTTCTCGGAAATTTTCGGGACAGGGCGGAAAGGGACATCCGGTTGCGCACGCTCAACGACGAGGCGCAACGACGGGGAGGACGGTTCGACCCGAGCCCGGCCAACGCCTTCGGTTTCCGCCACTCGTTCACGTCCACGCGGCCGATCCGCCCCGGTCCGAGCGGTCCGAATTTGACGGTGAACAGCGTCGAGTTCGAGCTCCAGGCGCAGGAGTATCCGACGGAAGCCGCCGACAAGGTCGTCGTCGGTGTGGCCGGCATCCGTGCCGGCGATCAGTCCGCCAGCTACCCCGTGCTGCTCGAAGCACCCGCCGGCGACTTCGTCGGAGCACGGGAATTCACGGCCGTCGGCGACCGGATCGAACCGACCGAAAGCTGGTGGACGGCGATCACGGGCTGCCTCACCCGCCAATGCGTCAGCGTGTGCGCGAGTTCGGTGGCGACCTGTTTGAAACCCGGGCAGTCTTGGGTGCAGTACGTGGGCTGCTTGGCCTGGAACTGCGGGGGTTGCTGGGTCAAGTGCCTCGGGTGCGCGACCTGCAACTGCGGTTGGTGGTGCCAATGGGCGGTCGGCTGTTGCCACCAGTAGGGGTCAGACCATGAATACTCCACCGATATGGCTCGCCATGCCCGCGATGACCGACGCGGAAAGGTCGCAGATCCCCAAATATGAAATCCACGGCAACGCGCTGATCTTGCACAGAGGCGACGAAGTCGTCGTGGCGGCGCGAGAAGAACGCACCAGATCGATACTCCTCCGGCATCCGGATGTGCGCGCGTTGACTGTCGACGAAGCACATGAGCTGCAGCAGACGCTGCCGGCGAACTTCGAAGCGACGTATGCGTCTCTCGGGTCTTCCGCGTCGCCGGCCCACGCAGCGGTCGGAGGCATTCGTCTCGGCGACCTCGTCAGCAGAGTGACGAGCGCACTCCGGATCAAGGAGTGCGGCGCGTGTCGGCAACGCAAGAATGCTCTCAACAATCTAGTGTGGTGGCCGCCTTCGGCTTGGCGGCGTCGCCCAACGTCCACCACCGGTCGGCGGCCGCCGGCCGAAGGTTGACGGTTGCGATTTCCCGAGTGACTCCCGTCCGCCACCGCCCCTGACCGGCGGACTCACAGGGTTCTCCCAGAACCTCCCCGGAACCGGCCGGCCGGCTGCACCACCCTCGCCGGCATGACCATCGAAATACGGGGCCTGACCAAGCGGTACGGGCCCGACACCGTGGTGGACGACCTGTCGTTCACCGTCGAAGCCGGGCAGGTGACCGGGTTCCTCGGGCCCAACGGCGCCGGGAAGTCCACGACCATGAAGATGATCGTGGGCCTGGCCGCGCCGACGCTCGGCTCGGTCACCGTCGGCGGGCGGCGCTACCGGGACCTCCCCGTTCCGCTCACCGAGGTGGGTGCGCTGCTCGACGCCGGGGCCGTCCACGGGGGCCGGAAGGCCTGCGACCACCTGCTCGCCCTCGCGGTGAGCAACGGCCTCCCCCGGCGCCGGGTCGGCGAGGTGCTCGGCCGGACCGGGCTGGACGGCGTCGCCGGCAAGCGGGCCGGCGGCTTCTCGCTCGGCATGCGGCAGCGGCTCGGCATCGCCGCGGCCCTGCTCGGCGACCCGCGCGTGCTGATCTTCGACGAGCCGGTCAACGGGCTCGATCCCGAGGGGATCCGCTGGATCCGCGGCTTCATGCGCTCCCTCGCCGCCGAGGGCCGTGCGGTGCTCGTGTCCAGCCACCTGATGAGCGAGATGGCGCAGACCGCCGACCACCTGGTCGTCATCGGCCGGGGGAAGCTCGTCGCCGACACCGCCGTGAGCGAGCTCGTGCGCGGCGAGGGCACCGTGCTCGTCCGCACGCCCGAACCGGGCTTCGCGCGGCTGCTGACCACCGCCGGGGCCGCCGTCCGGGACGGGGCCGAGGCTTCGCTCGTCGTGTCCGGCCTGACCAGCGCCGAGATCGGGAAACTCGCGGCCTACCACGGCATCGCGCTCGCCGAGCTCACCCCGCAGCGCGTCTCCCTGGAAGACGCCTTCATGGAGCTGACCAGGGACAGCGTCGACTACCAGGGGGCACTCGCATGAGCGTGTCCTTCACGCACTCCGTCCGCGCGGAGTGGATCAAGCTGCGCAGCCTGCGCTCCACCTGGTTCACCCTCGCGTGCCTGTTCGGCACCGGGCTCGGCATCACCGCCCTCGCCCTCAACGCCGCCGCGAAGGACTACCCCGGCGCCGAACCCTGGGATCCGACCAACCGCAGCCTGACGTCCTACATCGTCGCGCAGCTGATCATCGGCGTGCTCGGCATCCTGGTCGTCACGGCCGAGCACGCGACCGGCCAGATGCAGACGTCGCTGCTCGCCACGCCGCGCCGGCACCGGCTGCTGGCGGCCAAGCTGGTCGTCGCGGTGGCGGTCGCCGTGGTGGCGGGGCAGGTGCTGATGTTCGCCGCCTTCTTCCTCGGCCAGGCCGTCCTCGCCGGCCACGGCGTGCCGCACGCCGGGCTCGGCGATCCGGGCGTGCTCTCCGCGGTGACCGGCGGCGGCCTCTACCTCGCGACGATCGCGCTACTGGCGGCGGGGCTAGGCACGATCATGCGCGCCACCGCGGGCGCGCTCGCCACCCTGGTCGGGATCGTCTTCCTCGTCCCCGCCCTGGCCGGCCTCTTCCCCGCCTGGCTGCACCGGCTCTTCTTCTACTGGCCGACGCTCGGCGCGTCCGCGGTCCTCAAGACGGTGCCCGATCCGGACTTCCCGCACCCGTGGCTGAACCTGGCCGGGATGGCCGCCGGGGTCGCCGCCGTGCTGGTCGTGGCGTTCGTGGTCTTCCGGCGGCGGGACGTCTGATGCGGGAGGCAGGCCGGGGCGTGCTGGCGGCCGCCGCCGCGCTGCTCGCCATGACCGTGGTCGCCGCCGCCGGCCTGGCCCTGCTGGGGGCCGGTGACCTCGGCGCGCTGACGGCGGCGGCCGTCGCGCTCGCCGTGGGCGGCTCGGCGGACGTCGGCGCCGTCCCGGCGGCCGGGCTCCCGGTTGCCGTGCGGGGCAGCCTCCACGTGCTGCCGCTCGGGGTTTCGCTGGCGGGCGCGGCGGTCCTGGGCGGGGTGCTGCTGCGCCACCGCGGCGGCCGGCTCCTGGCCCGCGGGACGGCGGCGGCCGTGGCGTTTCCGCTCGGACTGGGCGCGTTCGCGGTGACAGCACAGGGAAAGCTGGCGCTCCCGGACGGCGTGGCGTCCGGCGGCTGCGGGGCCTCGTCGCGCCTGCCGCTCCCGGGCGCGCTGGACGCCGGGTTCTCCGTGGCCGTCGGTCCGGCGATGCTGGGTGCGGTGGTCTGGATGTCGCTGGTCCTGGGCGGCTGCTGGGTCGTCGACCGGTTCCCCAGCCGCACCAGGGGTGTGCGAACGGTCGGGTGGCCGGCAGGCGGGAGCACCGTCGGGTGCCTCATCCTCGCGTGGGCGTTCGGCGGCCCTACCGCAGCCGGGGCCGTGCTGCTCTTCCTGCCGCAGCTGGTCGCCGGCGTCCTGCTGCTGGGACTGGGCGTGCCGTGGACGGTCACCACCACCGGCCTGCTGCCCTGCGCACCGGCCCTCTCGCCGGGCGGTCCGGCGTCCTGGGGGGCCGCGGGGGTGCTGCTCGCCTGCGGTGTCGCGGTCCGGAGCCGCCGGCCCGGCACGCCCTGGCACCGGGCTGTGGCGAGCGCGGTGCGGTTCGCGCCGGCGACCGGTGCCGTGCTCGCGGTCGTGACCCTGCTGTCGCGGGTCTCCGTCGACGTCACCGTCGGCGCGTTCGGCCTCTCGCTGCCCGTCTTCGCCGCGCGGCTGGCGGCGAACCCGCTGCTCGCGCTGGTGGCCGGGCTCGCGGGCGGCGCGGTGGCGGGCTTCGCGGGTTCCCTGCTCGCCGACGCGGTCTCCGTATCCTCGCGGGTATGGAAGCGATGACGTCCCGGCTGCTCGTGGTCGACGACGAGGCCACCGTCCGCGAGCTGCTCTCCGCCGCGCTGCGGTTCGCCGGTTTCCACGTGACGTCGGCGGCGAGCGCGCGGGAAGCCGTCGCCGCGGCCACCGCCGAGCCGCCCGACCTGGTGCTGCTGGACGTCATGCTGCCGGACGCGGACGGCTTCGAGGTGGTCCGGCGCCTGCGCGAGCGGCACCCGGGCCACGGCGCGCCGGTGCCCGTCCTGTTCCTGACCGCGCGGGACCGCCAGTCCGACAAGGTCACCGGTCTCTCCCTCGGCGCCGACGACTACGTGACCAAGCCCTTCGACCTGGCGGAGCTGATCGCGCGGATCCGCGCGATCCTCCGCCGGACCGCGGGTCACCAGGCGGGCGTGCTGACCGTCGGCACGCTCGCGCTCGACGCCGAGGGCCACCAGGTGACGCGCGAAGGGCAGGCGATCCGGTTGTCCGCCACGGAGTTCCGGCTGCTGCGGTACCTGATGGAGAACGCCGGACGCGTCGTGTCGAAGGCACAGATCCTCGACCGGGTGTGGCGCGACGACTTCGGGGGCGACGCCGGGATCGTCGACACCTACATCTCCTACCTGCGCCGCAAGGTCGACACCGGGGAACCGAAGCTGATCCACACCGTGCACGGCGTCGGCTACGTGCTGCGGGAGCCCCGCCGGTGAGGCGGCTTTCCCTGCGGGCCCGGCTCCTGCTGCTCACCGCGGGCCTGCTGCTGGCCGGCCTGACCCTCATCGGCACGCTGGTTTCCGGGCAGCTGGAACGGTTCCAGCTCGACCGGCTCGACGGCCAGCTGCGTTCGATGACCGAGCTCATCTCCCGGGCGGCCGGGCCGCCGCCGTCCGCGAACCCCGCCGTGCGGCCCGATCTCGTCGACCCCGCGCTCGAGCTGTTCGGCACCCCGTACGTCGTGTACCTCGACGCGAGCGGCGCGGCGGTGGGCGGGCTCCATTCGTCGCGAGTGGACGGTGCGACGCTGCCGCCGATCGACGCGCTGCGCTCGGTTCCCGCCGACGGGACAGCCGTCGACCTCGACGCCGCCGACGGGTCGCAGCGCTGGCGGGCCGTCGCGCACCCGGCCGTCCGCTGGGGCGGGACGGTCGTTTCGGCCGCGCCGCTCGCCGAAGCCGACGCCACGATCACCCAGCTGCGGACGAGCAGCCTGGTCACCGGGGCCGCACTGCTCGTCGTGCTGACCGCGGCCGGGTGGTTCGCCCTCGGCCGGGGGCTGCGGCCGCTGCGCCGCATCGAGCACACGGCGGCGGCCATCGCCGGCGGCGACCTCACCCGGCGCGTCCCGGACCTCGCGGCGCCCGGCACGGAGATCGGGCACCTGGCGGTGTCGCTGAACACCATGCTCGGCCAGCTGGAACGGGCCTTCGCCGACCGGGCCGCGTCGGAGGCGCGGATGCGGACGTTCGTCTCGGACGTCAGCCACGAGCTGCGCACGCCGTTGTTCGGCATCAAGGGATCCGCGGAGCTGTACCGGATGGGCGCGCTGACCGGCGAGTCCGATGTGGACGCTGCGATGCGCCGGATCGACCGCGAAGCCACCCGGCTCACCGCGCTGACCGAGGACCTGCTGCTGCTCGCCCAGCTCGACGAGGCCCCCGAGGAACAGCTCGACCGGGCCCCGATGGACCTGCGCACCCTGGCCGGCGACGCCCGCCACGACCTGCGCGCCCTCGACCCGAGCCGGCCCGTTTCCCTGACCGGGCCGGGCGGTGCCGGCCCACCCGGCCCGGCACCGGTCGACGCCGACGAGGCCCGGCTGCGGCAGGTCGTCACCAACCTGGTGGGCAACGCCGCCGCCCACACCCCACCGGGCACGCGGGTGCGCATCGGCGTCGGCACGGCGGACGGCCGCGCGGTGCTCGAGGTGGCCGACGAAGGCCCGGGGATGACGGCGGAGCAGGCGAGCCGCGTCTTCACCCGCTTCTACCGGGCCGACCGGTCCCGGACGCGCACGCCCGGCGCGGACGCCGGCCTGGGCCTGGCGATCGCCCGGTCCCTGGCCCGTGCCCACGGCGGCGACGTCGAACTGGAGACGTCACTCGGGGAGGGCGCCTGCTTCCGGCTCGTGTTGCCGTTGCCGGAGCACGAATTCACGGACTGACCTCGACCGTCCCCATTGCGCGAAATCGGATTTCATGGCTCCACCCGAGGCCCGTTACGGTCGTTTTCATGGAACGGAACCACGCATCGGCCGAAGAACTCATCGCTGCCCTGCGCGCCGGTGAAGTGTCCTCAGCGGAGCTGACCGACGACGCGATCGCCCGGATCGAACGGGACGACAAGGCGATCAACGCCATCTGCGTACCGGACTTCGACCGTGCGCGCGCCGCCGCCCGGCGGGCCGATCGGGCGCGCGCCCGCGGGGAAGACCGGCCGCTGCTCGGCGTCCCCATCACCGTCAAGGAGTGCTACGACATCGCCGGGCTGCCCACGACCTGGGGCATGCCGCCGCACCGGGACCACGTGCCCGCCGAGGACGCGGTCCAGGTGTCGCGGGTGGTGGCCGCCGGGGCGGTGGTGCTCGGCAAGACCAACGTGCCCTTGGGACTGCAGGACATCCAGTCGTTCAACGAGATCTACGGCACCACCGCCAACCCGTGGGACCTCGATCGCACGGCGGGCGGGTCCTCCGGCGGGTCGGCGGCCGCGCTGGCGGCCGGGTTCGGCGCGCTGTCCCTCGGCTCCGACATCGCCGGCTCGCTGCGTACCCCCGCGCACTTCTGCGGCGTCTACGCGCACAAGCCGACGCTCGGGCTGGTCGCGAGCCGCGGCATGGTCCCGCCGTCCGAGCCGGCCCTGCCGGTGGACCTCGACCTCGCCGTCGTCGGGCCGATGGCGCGCACCGCCCGCGATCTGACGCTCCTGCTCGACGTCATGGCCGGACCGGACCCGTTGACGCACGGGGTGGCGTACCGGCTTTCCCTGCCACCCGCCCGCCACGACAAGCTCGGCGACTTCCGGGTCCTGGTCCTCGACGACCACCCGTGCATCCCGACCGGGTCCGCCGTGCGGGCGGGCGTGCACCGGGTGGCCGACGCGCTCGCCGACGGCGGCGCCCGCGTCGAACGGCACAGTCCGCTGCTGCCCGACCTGACCGAAGCGGCGGCGCTTTACATGCAACTGCTGATTTCCGGTTCGGTGGCCCGGTTTCCGATCGAATCCGACGAGCGGCTGCGGGCGCACGCCGCCGCGCTGAGCGCGGACGACCGGAGTCTCGACGCCGTACGGGTGCGTGCCCTGGTGTCCAGCCACCGCGACTGGATGGCGGCGAACCACCGCCGTGAGGTCCACCGCCACGGCTGGCGGCAGCTGTTCGCCGAGTTCGACGCCGTCGTCTGCCCGATCACGCCGACACCGGCGTTCCCGCACGACCACGAAGCCACTCCGCTGGAGCGGCGCCTCGACATCGACGGCACCGAGTATCCCTATTTCGACCAGCTCGTCTGGGCCGGTCTGGCCACCATGCCCGGCCTGCCCGCCACCGCCGTGCCCGCCGGCCGGTCCCCCGAGGGCCTGCCGGTCGGCGTGCAGCTCATCGGCCCGATGTTCGAAGACCGGACCCCGCTGCGGCTGGCCGAACTGCTCGAGCGGAAGATCGGCGGATTCCGGGCTCCGCGGTAGAATCGGTTGTCACAGTGCAGATCCGAGGGAGCTTGCCGACGTGGTCGAGACGCCCGACATCGTTCGCCCGCCCGCCGAGCTCAGCGCGGCTCTCGCGACCATCGGCAGTGCCACGGCCAGCGCCGAGCTGAGCCGGATGGGCATCCGCAGCGCGTTCATCAGCGGCCCGGTTTCGGTGACCCCCGGCGTGCGCGTGGCCGGCCCGGCGCTGACGCTGCAGTTCCTGCCGAAGCGCGAAGACCTCTATCCCGTCGACGAATACGCCGAACCGGAAAAGCAGCTGCACCGGCACGTCATGTACCACACCCGTCCCGGCGACCTGATCGTCGTCGACGCGCGCGGCGACATGGGCAGCGGCGTGTTCGGCGAGATGATGCTGACCTACTTCAAGGGCCGCGGCGGCGCCGGCGTGGTGGTCGACGGGTGCCTGCGCGACATCGGCGAAGCCAAGAAACTCGGGCTTGGGCTGTGGATCCGGGGCGCCACACCGAACTTCCACGCCCAGACCGGCATCGTCCCGGTCGCCGTCAACGTGCCGGTGGCCTGCGGTGGCACCCTGGTCGAGCCCGGCGACATCGTCGTCGCCGACGACGACGGGGCGGTCGTGGTGCCGGTCAAGCTCGCCCCCGCCCTCCTGGCGGCCGCCCGGGAACACGCGGAATGGGAAGAGTTCTCCCGGATCCGGCTGGCCGAGGGCGGGGACCTGCGGCGGTACTACCCGCTCTCGGACGAGGCCCGGCCCGAGTACGAGCGGTGGCGTGCCGAACAGGGCCGGGACTGACCGGCGCGCTCACCCCTTCACCGCCCCCGCGGTGAGGCCTTCGGTCAGGAACCGCTGCCCGAAGCCGTACATGAGCACGACCGGGATGCTGATCAGCAGCGAGGCCGCGGCCAGCTGGCCCTGCGGCACGACGTCGCCGAAGATCATCGACTGCATGCCGACGGGCAGGGTTTTGTTCTCATCCTTGGTGATGAACACGAACGCGAACAGGAATTCGTTCCACGCGTTGGTCAGCGTGAACAGCGCGACCGCGAGCAGGCCCGGTTTGGCCAGTGGCAGCACGATCCGCAGGAACGCCCCGAACCGCGTGCAGCCGTCGACCAGCGCGGCCTCCTCGAGGTCGGCCGGGATCGACTTGAAGTAGCCGACGAGCAGCCAGGTCGCGAACGGCAGGGTGAACGTCGGGTAGGCCAGCACGAGCGACCACAACGAGTCGTTGAGCCCGATTCCGCTCACCAGCTGGTACAGCGGGATGAACAGCAGCGCGCCCGGCATCACGTAGGTGAGCAGGATCGTCACCGTGAAGCTCTCCGAGCCGCGGAACTTCAGCCGTGCCAGCGCATACCCGGCCAGCGCCGCGCACACCAGGGCGATCGCGGTGGACGCCACCGACACCAGGATCGTGTTGACGTACCAGGTGCCGAACGCCCGGCCGGTGAACAGGTTGGTGAACTGCTCGGTGCTCCACGGTGTCGGCCAGAGGTCGTCGGTGCGGGCGACGATCTGGTCGTCGGTCTTGAAGGCCGTGATCGTCATCCAGTAGAGCGGGGCGAGCACGAACCCGAGGAGCCCCACCAGGGCGACGCCCGTGCCGGTGCCGCCGACCAGGCGGGCGGCCAGCCGGTTGCCCCGCGAGGCGAACCCGGAGACCACCCGGCCGACGATGGCCGCCAGGACCACGAACACGCCGAGCACGAGCGCGGCTTTCCAGACGATGTGCGGCGACGCCCAGGTCAGCACGAGCACCGAGCCCGCGACGATCACCCACGGCAGCGCGCGGCGCTGCCCGGGCGTCAGCCGACGGTGGCCCAGGTCGGCCGCGCCGGGCAGGTCGCTGCGGCGCATCATCCGCACGAGGATCACCACGAGGACGGCGATGACCGGCAGCATCACCAGCGTGACCGCGGCACCCGCGCCCAGCTGCAGCTGCTGGATCGCCTTCGAGTAGGCCACCATCACGTACGGGGCCGTGGCGTCGCCCGGGCCGCCCTGGGTCATCAGCCAGATCAGGTCGAAGTTGTTGAACGTCCAGATCGACGACAGCAGCACCGTCACGATCATGACCGGCCGCAGGCCCGGCAGCGTGATGTGCACGAAGCGCTGCCACGGCGAGGCGCCGTCCACCATCGCCGCCTCGTGGAGGCCGCTGTCGATGGCCTTGAGCCCCGCGAGGAACGTCACCGTGAAGAACGGGATGCCCTTCCAGACGTTGACCAGGATGACCGCCGGCATCGCGAGCGCGGGATCGGACAGCCACTCCGCGGGCCACTTGTCGACCAGGCCGATCGAGGCGAGGCCCGGCCCGATCCCCGATTCGGTGAGCAGGACGTTGACGCTGCCGAAGATCGGGTCGAGCAGGGACCGCCAGGTGAACGCCGTGACGACGGTGGGGATCACCCACGGCAGCAGGATCACCCCGGCGACGAGCGCCTTGCCGCGGCGCATGTGGTGCAGCATCAGTGCCGCGATGAGCCCGAAGGTCACCTTGAAGATCTCGGCGTAGGCGGTGAAGACGAACGAATTGAGCACGCCGTGGTGGAACAGGGCGTCGTCGACGAGGGCGGTGTAGTTGTCCAGTCCGGTGAAGACCGTCTCCGCGCCGTGCCGTTCAGTGGTGCTAGTGAAGATCGAGTCGGCGATCGGGACCAGGATCAGGCCGGCGACCAGCAGCAGCGTCGGCCCGATGAACACCGCGGCGAGGCGCCAGTCGCGCCCGAGCAGCCGCTGCGTTTTGGTGAGCGAGGAAGACGGGCCCGGCGCCGGACGGACCGGCGCCGGGCGCGGGCGGAGGACGGTCACTGCCGGTAGCCCTGCTGCTCGAAGATCTGCACGATCCGGCCGTGCGTCGCGGCGACGGCGTCGGCCGGCTTGGTGCCCTGGATGACCGACTGCATCATGTCGGTCAGCAGGTAGGCGGCCAGGGCGGCCTGCTCGCCGGGGCTCGGGGCCTGGGGAAACGCGTAGCCGGTCTTGGTCTTCACCGGGAGCTGCACGCGGGTCTGCTCCCGCAGGGCCGGGTAGGCCGGGTCCCCGGTCGTGTAGTACGGGTCGGAGTCCCACACCTTGCTCCACGACGGGTTCACCAGGCACGGTGCTTCCTTCGCGACCCCGAGCAGCGCGGTCCCGCCGACCATGAACTTCGCCACCAGCTTGGCGAGGTCGGGGTTCTTCGCCCCCTTGAACACGACGAACGAGTTGGACTCGCCGAACGCGAGCGGCTGGTCGATCGCCGGTCCGGTGGCGCCGTTGAACACGTGGGTGTTGGCGTAGACCGGGTTCTTCTTGGTCTTCGAATCGGCGTAGACGCTGAACTGGTTGAGCGTCAGCCCCAGGATCTGGGCCAGCCAGTTCTCGTTGTTGCTCGAGTCGGTCCAGCTGCCGATCCCGGGCGGCAGCATCGGCGCGTACTTCGGGTTCGTGTAGATGTCGCCGATGAACGTGACGGCGGCGACCGTCTCCGGCGAGTTGAACACCACCTTCGTGCCGGTGTTGTCCGCGATCGCCCCGCCGTAGGTGTTGATGACGTTCTGGATGAAGCCGTTGGCGTCACCGGAGCGGTTCACCGTGAGCCCCCAGCCGAAGCGCCGCTTCGCCGGGTCGGAGACCGCCAGCGCGTTGTCGCGCAGTTCTTCCCACGAATAGAAGGGTTTGAGCGGGAGACCCTTTTCCTGGTACCAGTCCTTGCGCAGGTACATCCCGGACGCGATGAAGTGGTACGGGATCGCGAACCAGCGCCCGTCGAACACGCAATAGTCGTTCGCCTCGGTCGCGGGCTCCCCGTAGAGCGCTTTCATGTCCTCGACCACGTCGGTGACATCGGTCAGGGCGCCCAGGTTGTGCAGCTGGCCGACGAACCGCCGGTCGCTCATGAAGGCCAGGTCCCGGTTGGTGCCCGCCTTCACTTCGGCGTCCATCTTCGCGACCATGTCGCCGGCGTCGCCGGAGACCAGGTCGTTGCGGATGGTGGTGCCGGTGGCCTGCGCGAACACCTGCAGCGACCGGTCCAGGGCCTTGTTGGCGGCCTCCGAATACAGCTTCTGCGAGAGCATCCCCACCGAGCCGCCGCGGAGCGCGGCCGCCTGGTCGAGCAGCGCCTTGGGCACCTGGACGTCGACCTGCGGCGCGGGTGCCTGACTGCTCCCGCACCCGGCGAGACCGAGCACGCCCAGCGCGCCCACCCCCGCGCTCATCCCGAGGAACGAGCGTCTCGTCCAGTCCGTTTTCTCTGCCATGACCACTCCTTTCGCGTCCGATCGGGCGGACGCGGACCGACGGGGCGACGTTGCAACCGGCGGGGCAGCGGGGCGAGCGCCGCGCTGCAGGTCGTTCATGCGGTGAGTGATGCCGAACGCTGGGGGGTCGAGCGCCGTCCGGAAAGGCGGCTAGCGCCGCCGGGCGGCCCGCTTGCTTCGCTGTTTCTTCTCCGCGAGGAGCGTGGAGTAGTTGTTGCTCAGGTGCCGGCGCATCGCGGCGCGTGCGGCCTCGGGGTCGCGCGCGACGAGCGCCTCGTAGATCTCCGTGTGCTGGGCGGTGGCGCGGTGCAGCCCGGCCGGCGCCTCGTTGGTGACGCGGCGGCTGGCCGTGCCGAGCCAGCGGGCGGAGTACATGATCCGGTCGAGGATCCGGTTGTCGGCCGCCCGGCAGATCTCCATGTGGAATTCGTGGTCGACTTCGAGGTAGGCCTCGGGCTCCGCTTCGAGCACCGCCATACGGTCGAGCTCGTCCCGGAGCCGGTTCAGCGTCTCGTCGCTGATGCTGGCCGCGGCCATGGCCGCCAGCTCCGGTTCGAGCAGGGCGCGCATCTGGTGCAGCTCCTGCAGCAGTTCCTCGACGATCTCCGCGGGCAGCCACTCGATCAGCAGCGGGCTCAGGTAATCCCATTCCGCGCGGGGCCGCACGACGACGCGGCGGCCCTGCGCGACGTCGACGATGTCGAGCGAGGCGAGGATCTTGAGCGTCTCCCGCGCGACCACGCGGGACACCCCGAACTCGTTCACGATGTCGAGTTCGGACGGTGCCCGGCCGTCCTCGATTTCGCCGCGGACGATCCGCCGGGTCAGGTGGGCCGCCACCTGCACCGGAAGGGTCCGGACCTTGACAGCGTCCGGAGACTCTTGTCTCCTTGGCATGTCATCAGCTTATCGGACAAGTTGGACGTCGCATTAGTCCGTTCGTACGCACCACCCGGGGACGGGAGAGCAATGCGGATCGTGAACGTCACGACGGCGGTGGTGGCCTACCACGGTGAGGCCACGCTGGTGCGGATCGACACCGACGAGGGCCTCAGCGGCTTCGGGGAGGCCAATCCCGACGCCGGCGCGGGCGCGGTCGTCGGGATGATCGGCTCCCTGGCACCCCTGCTGCTCGGCGAGGACCCGCGCAACGTCGAGCGCTGCTGGGAGAAACTGCGCCGCAGCAAGGTCTTCGCGGGCCCGCAGGGCGGGGTGTTCGTGATCGCCCTGTCCGGGATCGAGCTCGCGCTGTGGGACCTCGCGGGCAAGGCCGCGGGCCAGCCGGTGTACCGGTTGCTCGGCGGGAAGTTCCGTGACCGCATCCGGCTCTACGCCGACTGCGGCGACGGCGACGACCCCGCGGGCTCGGTCGCCGGGTGCGTCGACCGGGCGCAGCGGATGGTCGCCGAGGGTTTCACCGCCCTCAAGTTCGACGTCGACGACCTGCGCCACCCGGCCAAGTTCGACCCGTTCAACCACACGGTCAACGCGGCCGAGCTGCAGTCGATGGTCTCGCGCGTGGCCGCCGTCCGGGAAGCGATCGGCCCGGACGTCGACCTGGCGATCGACCTGCACGCCCGCTACGACCTGCCCAGCGCGTGCCGGATCGCTTGGGAACTCGAGCCGTTCCACCTGATGTGGCTCGAGGAGCCACTGCCGGCGGAGAACGTCGACGCGCTGGTACGGGTGCGCGAGCAGACCCGCACACCGATCTGCGCGGGAGAAAACCTTTACCTCCGTTGGGGATTCCGCGAGCTGCTGGAACGCGGCGCCGTGGACGTGATCGAGCCGGACGTCCCGAAGTGCGGCGGCCTCGCCGAGGCGAAGAAGATCGCGAACCTCGCGGAGCTGCACTACATTCCCTTCGCGCCCCACCTGGTGTCGACGCCACTGGGCACGATGGCGACGTCCCACCAGTGCGCGGCGATCCCCAACTTCTTCGTCCAGGAATGGCACGCGCTCGAGGAACGCGCGGTGTGGGACAGCTACGTCCACGCCCCCGACGGGAGCGGCTCGATCGTCAAGGACGGCTACATCACACTGCCCGACACGCCGGGCATCGGCGTGGAGCTCGACCTGGACGGCGTCCGGGCGCACGCCGTCCCGGGCTACGGGGTGTTCGAGTAGCCACTCACGGGGTGCGCTTCCAGCGCGACGCAGAGAGAAGCGCCCCTTTGTTCACCTCGGGTTCACTTTCCGGTCGTCTCATGGGGCATGTTCTGCGTACGACGGCCGACCGGAAGGTGAGCGATGAGCACGTTGGACACCCTGGCTTCCGAGCAGCTCGACACCCACTTCGCGCAGCTGGAGGACCGTTTGGACCACGACTACGCGGACGTCGCCCGGACGCGGCTGCACGCGATGGTCGACCGTGAGCGCGCCCGGTTCGCGAGCGCTCGCGTGCACGCCTTCGTGCCGATCCTGGTCGAGCGAGCGGTCCGGGCCGCCCTGGCCGGCACCTGAGGACCGGCGCTGACGGTATTCGCCGACCTCGATCACCTGGCGCTGGCGTTCGGCCGCGGTTCCGGGCTCATCGGGTTGGCGACGATCCCGTTCAGGTACCGCGAAAGCCGTGGCCTCCGCCGTGGTCACGCGGCCCTGCCCGCGGAACGACGGCGGCCGACCAGTGGACAAGGAACGTCGGGAAGGACAACCGGTACTACGGCGAACTCAGCTGGACGATCTCGCGGTGCAGCCCGGGGACCTGCGCCTCGTTCTCCGGCTTCATCAGGACGCTGCGCAGGATCCGGCCCCGCGGAACGTCCGCCCGCACCGCATGCCCCCGCCGCGCGAGGTCCGCACCGGTGACCGTGTAGGTCGCCACGAACACCGCCTCCTCCGGAGGTCGCGCCATCCCGGCCTCCAGCACCTGCGCGCTGACCCGGTCGATCTCGGAAAGCGTTTCCCGGACCGGAAAGTAGCTCACGATGTCCAGCTCCGGCGGCTGGTACAACGCCAGTTCGGCACCGCCGGCGAGCAGCTCCGCCCACGCGAGCGCGGCCCGGCGCCCGGGCCGGAGCACCGCACCCAGCCCGTCCGGGGTCAGCGGCAGGACACGCAACGTCAGCCACAGGGCCGCGGCCGCGGCGCCCGCTCGGGAGCATTCGAGGGAGATCTCCCCGAGGTGCAGGTCGTCGGACGTGAAGTAGGTGTACGGCGAGTCGTGCAGGTAGTGGCGGGCCACCGACGGGTCGCGGAACAGCACCGCGCCGCAGCCGTAGGGCTGCAGTCCGTGCTTGTGCGGGTCGATGACGACCGAATCGGCGTCGGCGATGGCGTGGAACGGGGCCGATCGCACGCCGTCCGCCGAGTCGTCGGCGATGAGCCGGAAGAAGCCGCCGTAGGCCGCGTCCACGTGCACCCGGGCGCCGTACCGGCGGGCGAGGGCGATGATCTCGCCGACCGGGTCGACGGCGCCGAGGCCCGTCGTCCCGGTGGTCGCGACCACCGTGCCGATGCGCCCGGTGCGGAGCAGGTCTTCGAGCGCGTCCGGATCGAGGGCCCCGGTCGCGGTGGTGGCCACCGGAACGGCCTCGATGCCGAGCAGGTGGCTCATCCGGCCGTGGGTGTAGTGGGCGTCGGCACTGTGCGCGATCGCCTTGCCCGGGTGCGTCTCGCGGGCGACGAACAGGGCTTCGAGGTTCGCGATCGTCCCGCTGCTGGTCAGGTGCCCCAGGTGCTGCGGCAGGCCGAACATCGCCGCCAGGTCCGCGACGACCTCCTTCTCCATGGCCGCGGTGGCGGGGCCGCCGTCGAGGGCGTGGTTGTTCGGGTTGATCAGCATCGCGCTCAGGTAGCCGGCGACGGCCGCCGGGTGGGGCGGCTTGAGCATCTGCCCGGCGTAGCGGGGGTGGAAGAACGGGTAGTTGTCGCGCAGGCGCCGGTGCAGTTCCGCGGTCGCCTCCCGGAACGGCCCGAGCGGCACGTCCTGGGAGTGGTGCGGGTCGTAGCCGCCGTACTCCGCCATCCAGGCCCCGACGTCGCGGACGGCGTCGCCGAGCACCGCGGCGAGTTCGGCGAACCCGGCCGGCCCCGCGCGCAGGACCCCATCATTTCGGCTCATCGGCGTCGACACTCCCCGGATAGTATGGATACATAATTATGTTCACATAACTATCGGGTAGCGTAAAGGGGTGCCTCTCCCGCACGATCCGTACGCCGACCTGGCCGATCTCGTGCTCAACGTCGCACGCCTGATCCGCCTGCGCACCCCGGCCGGGCCGGAGGTCGTGCGGCTCACCGCCACCGAGCGCCAGGTCATGCGGATCGTGGACCTGGACCCCGGCTGCACGCCGAGCCGGATCGCGGAGCGCACCGGGCTGCAGCGCACCAACGTCAGCACCGCCCTGCGCGGACTCGAAGCCAAGGGCCTGCTGACCCGCGCCGGCCACGGCCGGACCGTCACCGTGCACCCCACCGAGCTGGCCCGGACCAACCTCGAGGTCCTCCGCGGCGCCTGGTCGGAGCTGCTGGCCGACCTGCTCGCCGACATCGACCCGGACGCGATCACCCGATGCAACCGGACGCTCGCCCACCTCGAGCGCCGCTTCGCCGGAAATCCCGACGATCCGTCCGAGGGCTGACAGGATGTCGGACATGACGCTGCCGGCCTTGCCCGAGGAGTCCTTCCGGCGCGTGCTCTGCATCGTCGCCCACCCCGACGACATGGAGTACGGCACGTCCGCGGCGGTCGCCCGCTGGACCGCACGCGGTATCGAGGTCGGTTACCTCCTGCTCACCCGCGGCGAGGCCGGCATGCCCAACCCGCCCGAGGAGACGGCCCGCCTGCGCGCCGCCGAGCAGCAAGCCGCCTGCGCCGTGGTCGGGGTCGAACACCTGACGATCCTGGAGCACCCGGACGGCGTGCTCGTGTACGGCCTCGACCTGCGCCGGGACATCTGCCGCGAGATCCGCCGCTTCCGGCCCGACGTCGTCTACGGCACCGGCTTCGAGGTCGAGACGCCGTGGGGCTTCGACCAGGCCGACCACCGCGCGGCCGGCCTCGCGACCCTGGACGCGATCCGCGACGCGGGCAACCGCTGGGTCTTCCCGGAGCAGATCGACGACGAGGGCCTCGAACCGCACTCCGCCCGCTGGTACCTCACCCCGGGCATGACGAACCCGACGCACGGCGTCGACGTCACGGGCGAGCCGCTGCGCCGGGGCGTGGCGTCGCTGGAGGCGCACGCGGCGTACCTGGCCGCGCTCCCCGACCACCCGGCGCCCGCCGACTTCATCCCGCAGTTCGCCGCGATGAGCGGGAAGGCGATGGGTGTCGAGCACGCCGTCCTGTTCCGGGCCCACGACCTGCAGGCCCCGCCGGAGCTCCCCACCGAATCCACAGAGGACTGACCCACCCGGCCGTCTACTACTACGGCACGTAGTAGGATGGGGTCGTGACGGCGACCCGGCCCGGCAAGCTGCAGCAGGTCCTCCTGCTGTGCGCGCTGGCCGTGGGCGTCGTGGCGATGCACCACGTCGGCATGGCGAGCGCGGCCGGGGCCACGACGATGCACGCCATGGCCGCCCCGGGCCCGCAGGTCCTCACCGCCGCCCCGGACAGCAACCCCGGCGAGCACGATCCGGGCCGGCACGACGTCCTCCACCTCTGCCTGGCCGTGCTGTGCGCGGCCGGCGCGCTCCTGCTCGCCGTCGCCCTCTTCCTGGCCGTTTCCCGGTGCACCACGACGTTCTCGCGGACGCCCGATTCCCGTGGCTCGCCGAGCCGGGGACGGCCACCCGGCCGCAGCGTCCTGATTTCCCTGTGCATTTCGCGCACGTGATCCGACCGGTTTCCCCGTCCGATCACCCTCACCGCACAGAGAAAGATCTGTCATGCGCAAAAACTCCCTCATCGGCGGCATCGTGCTGGCCGCCGCCCTCCTGCTCGGCGGCTGCGGCGGCACCGACGCCCCCGCCGGCCACAACGCCGACGACGTCACGTTCGCCCAGCAGATGGTCCCGCACCACAGCCAGGCGCTCGACATGGCGAAGCTCGTCCCGGCGCGCAGCGCGAACCCGAAGGTGCTCGGCCTCGCGAGCCGGATCGAACAGGCCCAGGATCCGGAAATCCGGCTGATGCAGGGCTGGCTGACCACCTGGGGCGCCGCCCCGGCCCACGAATCGATGCCCGGCATGGGCGGGTCGATGTCGGGCGCCGACCTGAAGCAGCTCGAAACCGCCACGGGTGCCGAGTTCGACAAGATGTGGCTCGGCATGATGATCCAGCACCACCAGGGCGCGATCGACATGGCCAGGACCGAACTGGCCCAGGGCGCCGACGCCGGCGCCAAGGCGCTCGCGCAGAAGATCATCGACGCGCAGCAGGCGGAGATCGCCGAGATGCAGGGCCTGCTCACACAGAGCTGAGCACGGGTCGCCGGGGCGGCCGCCGCCCCGGCGACCAGCTTTCTCCGGTGGGCCGCCGGGCGGGAAGTATCCTGCCCACCGGAGGTGCCGTGCTGGGTCTGGGCGAGCTCGAAGCGTCGGTGATGGACGTGCTCTGGGACGCGGCGGATCCGTTGCGGGTCCGCCAGGTGCTCGACGAGCTGAACCGCGACCGCAAGCTGGCGTACACCACGGTGATGACCGTGCTGGACAACCTGCACCGGAAGGGCTGGGTCGTGCGCGACCTGGAGAACCGGGCGTACCACTACCGCGCCGTCACCACCCGGGCGGAAGCGACCGCGCAGAGCCTGCGGGAGGTGCTCGACTCCGTCGACGACCGCGAATCCGTGCTGCTGCACTTCGTCAGCACGGTCACCGAAGAGGAGTCGGACGTCCTCCGCCGGGCCCTGCGCCGGAAGCCGAAGAAGCGGTGATCGTCGCCGCCGCTCTGCTGCTCGGCACCGTCGCGGTCGGCTGGTGGTCTCCGTGGCCGCTGGGCCGGCTCACCGCGCGGATCGACCCGCGGACGGCGCTCGCCTGGTGGCTGCTCACCGCCGCCGGGGTGCTCGGCGGCGCGATCGCCGGGGTGCTGCTGCTCGTCCTGCCGGGACACGGCCCGGCCGACGCGGTCCTGCGGGTGCTGCACGACTGCTGGACGGTGCTCGACCACGACGAGCTGCCCGCGCTCGACCCGGTCGCCGGCACGATCGCGGGTGCCGTCGTGGCGGTCGCGGCCGGGCGGCTGGCGACGACCTGGCTCGTCCGGCGGCGACGGCGGACGGTGCTGCACCGCCGTCACCTGACCGCACTGCGGCTCGCCGGCGCTCGCGACACCCGGCCGGTCCCGACCCTGTGGCTGCCGGACGACCGGCCGATCGCCTACAGCCTCGGCGGCCGCCGCTCCCTGGTGGTCGCCAGCGACGGCCTCGCGGCGCGGCTGACGAGGCGCGAGCTGGGCGCCGTGCTGGCCCACGAACGCGCCCACGTCCACGGGCACCACCACCTGCTCACCGGCGCCGCGGAGGTCCTCGGCCGGACGCTCGGGTTCGTGCCCCTGCTGCGCGAGCTGCCCGCGGTAACGCGCCTGCTGGTGGAACTGGCCGCCGACCAGACGGCGGCCGCACAGTGCGGCCGCGAACCGCTCAGGTCGGCCCTGGTGTCGATCCAAGCGGTGGCCGGACCCCGCCGAGCCCTCCCCATGGCGGGCGGCGACACCGCCCTCCGACTGAGCCGGCTCGACAACGGCATGTCGGCCACCCGGCGGTCGATCACCGTCACCGGCGGGGTTGTCGCCTTCCTCGCCCCGCCTGCGATCGCGGTCGCACTGGTGCTCATCACCGGCTTCGCGGTCTGCCGCTGACCGGCTTCAGGCCCGGACCACCGGCGCGAAGCCGCGAGCTGTTGCCGACCAGGACACCGGCACGCCGACCGCCCCGCAATCGATCACCGGCTTCGCCGTGTGCCGCTGACCGGCTTCAGGCCCGGGTCACCGAACTCGACCCGAAGCCACGCAGCCGCTGCCGACCTCGGCACATCACCCGCCCCGCAATCGATCACCGTCGCCGGCGGGGTTGTCGCCTTCGTCGCCCCGCCCGCGATCGCGGTGGCTTTGGTGTTGATCACCGGCTTCGCGGTCTGCCGCTGACCGGCTTCAGGCACGGACCACCGACGTCGACGCAAAGCCGCGCAGCCGCAAGCTGTTGCCGACCACGAACACCGAACTGAAGGCCATCGCCGCGCCCGCGATCATCGGGTTCAGCAATCCCGCCGCCGCCAGGGGCAGGGCCGCCAGGTTGTACGCGAACGCCCAGAACAGGTTGCCCTTGATCGTGCGCAACGTGCGGCGGGACAGCCGGATCGCGTCGGCGGCCGCGCGCAGGTCGCCGCGGACCAGGGTGAGGTCGCTCGCCTCGATCGCGACGTCCGTCCCCGTGCCCATGGCCAGCCCGAGGTCGGCCTGCGCCAGCGCCGGCGCGTCGTTCACGCCGTCGCCGACCATGGCCACGACCCGGCCTTCGTCCTGCAGGCGCTTGACGACGGCCAGCTTGCCGGCCGGCAGCACCTCGGCGATCACCTCGTCGATGCCCACCTCCGCCGCCACCGCGCGGGCGACGGCCGCGTTGTCGCCGGTCAGCAGCACCGGGGTCAGCCCCAGCTCGCGCAGCTGGGCGACGGCCTCGGCCGACGTCGGCTTGACGGTGTCGGCGACCAGCAGGACGCCACGGGCCGCGCCGTCCCAGGCCACCGCCACCGCGGTGTGGCCCCGCTCCTCCGCCGCGGCCTTCGCGGCCGCGAGGTCGTCCGGTAGCGGTTGGCTCCAGTCCTCCAGCAACGCCGTCCGGCCCACCAGCACCGCGTGCCCCTCGACGATCCCCCGCACCCCGAGCCCCGCCACGTTCGTGAAGTCCTCGGCCGCCGGGAGGTCGACGCGCTCCCGGGCGCCCCGGGCGATGGCGGTGGCGATCGGGTGCTCCGACGCGTCCTCCAGCGCCCCGGCCAGCCGCAACAGCTGCTCTTCGTCGACGCCGTCGGCGACGTGGACGCCGGCCAGGGTCATCCGGCCCGCGGTCACCGTGCCGGTCTTGTCCAGCACCACCGTGTCGACCCGGCGGGTCGATTCGAGGACCTCCGGCCCCTTGATCAGCACGCCGAGCTGGGCCCCGCGGCCGGTGCCGACGAGCAGGGCCGTCGGCGTGGCCAGGCCGAGCGCACACGGGCAGGCGATGATCAGCACCGCCACCGCGGCCGTGAACGCCGCCGCCGTGCCGGCGCCGGTGCCGAGCCAGAACCCCAGCGTGGCGGCGGCCAAGCCGATCACGATCGGCACGAACACCCCGGACACCCGGTCGGCCAGCCGCTGGACCTCGGCCTTGCCGCTCTGGGCGTCCTCGACCAGCTGGGCCATCCGCGCCAGCTGCGTGTCCGCGCCGACGCGGGTGGCGCGCACGACCAGCCGCCCGCCGGCGTTCACCGTCGCCCCGGTGACGGCGTCCCCCTCGCCGACCTCGACCGGCACCGATTCACCGGTGAGCATCGACGCGTCGACCGCGGACTTGCCCTCCTCGACCACGCCGTCGGTGGCGATCTTCTCGCCCGGCCGCACGACGAACCGGTCCCCCACCGCCAGCTCGGCCGCCGGGATCCGGACCTCGCCGCCGCCCCGCAGGACCGCGACCTCCTTGGCGCCCAACTCCAGCAGTGCCCGCAGCGCGGCACCCGCGCGGCGCTTGGACCGCGCCTCGAAGTACCGGCCGGCCAGGATGAACGTCGTGACGCCGGCAGCGACCTCGAGATAGATGTCGCCCGCCCCGTCCGAGGGGGCGATCGTCAGCTCGAACGGGTGCACCATCCCCGGCGTTCCGGCCGTGCCGAGCAGCAGCGCCCACAGCGACCACGCGGACGCCGCGAGCACGCCCATCGACACCAGCGTGTCCATGGTCGCCGCGCCGTGGCGCAGGTTCGTCCACGCCGCCCGGTGGAACGGCCACGCGCCCCAGGTGACCACCGGCGCGGCCAGCGTCAGCGAAATCCACTGCCAGTACGTGAACTGCAGCGCCGGCACCATGGCCAGCAGGATCACCGGCACCGCCAGCACGGCACTGGTGATCAGCCGCTGCCGCAGCGGGCGCGCCGGATCGTCTTCGTCCACTTCGGACTCGACGGCCGGTTCCGGCCGCGGCAGCGTGGCGCGGTAACCCGCCGCCTCGACCGTGGCCACCAGCGTGCCCGGGTCGAGGCCCGCCGGAGCGCGCACGCGGGCTTTCTCGGTGGCGTAGTTGACCGCCGCGGTGACGCCGTCGAGCTTGTTGAGCTTGCGCTCGATGCGGTTGGCGCACGAGGCGCAGGTCATGCCGGCGATCGCGAGTTCGATCTCGGTCACCGGGCCGGACCCGGCCGTGGTGCTGGTCATGATCGTCCCCCTTCGCGGGTGGTGACGGTGAACTCGGCGGTGCGCACGACGTCGCCGTGCTTGAAGTCCAGGAACAGCCGGTAGGTCCCCGCGCTCGGGACCTCGGCGGCGAACTTCACCTGCGGGCCCGCGGCCGTCCTGCCGTCGCCGGGGGCACCGTCCGGGTGGACGTGCAGGTAGGCGAGATCGCCTTCGCGCAGCGCGACCAGGTGCCCGTACGCGGCGAGGTAAGGCTGCAGATCGGTGACCGGCACGCCGCCGCGGCGGACGGTCAGCGTCAGCGGCGACGTCTTCCCGGCCGTCAGCTCGCCGGCGAGCTCGACGGTGTACCCGTCGACCTGGGCCGTGTGGCTGGGCTCGTACGTCGCCGGCTGGTAGGCGCCGGCGACCGACAGGTCCACGCCGAGGGTCATCGCCTTGCCTCCGGTCGGCGCGAAGTCGGCGAACGCGCGGTACGAGCCGGCGGCGGGCAAGGTCAGCGGGACGCTCCACGTGCCGTCCGGCGCCAGCTCCGGGTGGACGTGCCGGAAGCCGGAGGTGTCCCGGCGGACCACGATCAGGTGCAGCCTCTTCTCGTGTTCGACGTCGAACGCGGTGACGGGCTTCCCGTCGGGCCCGGTGATGGTGAACGAGAACCTCCCGGGCTCCGGCGCCGGGCCGGCGGTGAAGGTGTAGCCGTCCTGGCTCGACGCCAGCCCGCCCGGCAGTTCGCCGGCCGGAGCGGCCATGCCCGCGTGTTCGCCGCCCGGGTCACGGTGTTCGGTGGTCGCGGCCGAAACCGGGCCCACGGTGCTGCCCACGGCGAATCCCCCGGCCGCCAGCAGGACGAGCGCCCCGCCGAACCCGGCCAGCCGTGCTGCGGTGTTCATGTCTGCTTCCCTCCGTGGCGCCGGACTACCCGGCGAGCGCGTACCCGGCCTTCTCGACGGCCGCGCGGACCTGCGCGTCGTCGACCGGCCGGTCGCTGGTGACGGTGACGGCCCCGGACGGCAGGTCGACCGCGACCTCGGTGACGCCGTCGAGGGCGCCGACCTCTTCGCTGACCGAGGCCACGCAGTGCGAGCAGGTCATGCCGGTCACGGTGTAGCGGCTGGTGCTCATGGGGTTCCCTTCGCTCATGCCGCCACAGTACCCCTAGGGGGTACCCGTATCAAGGCGGTCCCGGCCGCGTCGCACCGATGAGTTTTCCGGGCCGCCGCCGTCCATACCTGCGAGATCGACACCCAGGAGGACGCACGATGCGGAAACTGATCTTCGGGATGAACCTGACGCTGGACGGCTACATCGCCGCGCCCGGTGATGACATCGGGTGGAGCGGGCCGCCGAGCGACGAGCTGTTCCGGTGGTGGCTCGACCAGGAGCGGGCCAGCGAGCTGACGCTCTACGGGCGCAAGCTGTGGGAGACGATGAGCTCCTACTGGCCGACCGGCGACCAGCAGCCCGGCGCCAATCCGGCGGAGGTCGCCTTCGCGCGGAACTGGCGGGACATGCCGAAGGTGGTGTTCTCCTCGACGATCGACAAGGTCGACTGGAACACCCGCCTGGTCACCGGCGACGCCGTCGCCGAAATCACCCGGCTCAAGGCCGAGGACGGCGGCCCGATGAGCATCGGTGGCGCCACCCTCGCCGCGGCGGCCATGCGGGCCGGGCTGATCGACGAGTACGCCGTGGCCACCCACCCGGTCCTGGTGGGTGGCGGCACGCCCTTCTTCACCGCGCTGGACAGCTGGGTGAACCTGACCCTGGTCGAGACGCGGACCTTCCCCGGCGGCGTGGTGCTGACCCGGTACGAGACGCGGCGATGAGCACGGTCACAGCGTCGGCGGCAGGCCCAGCCAGGGTTTGCCGGCGGCCTCGAACCCGGTGAGCTCGGCGATCTTCCCGTCGACGACGTGCAGGAGCGCGACGGCGAACAGCCGGTGCTCCGGGTCGCCGGGGGCACGCAGGTACAGCACGGCGGCCGGCATGCGGTTGACCGTCGTGACCACCCCGCGCCAGTCGTCGTGGCCGCGCCGGAAGAGCCCGCCGGAGACCCAGCCGTCCACCGCGTCCCGGGCCGTCGTGCTCACGGTGGTCTGCCCGGGCAGCATCGCGAAGCGCAGGTCGTCGCGCAGCAGGGCCGTCAGCGCGTCGAGGTCGTTGCGCTCGTGGGCGTCGAGGTAGGACTGCACCACACCGCGCTCGTCGCCCGACAGCTCGTGGGTGGCCCGGCCGCGCCAGTCGAGGCGGCGGCCGGGCAGCTGCCCGCGCACCGTCACCCGCGCCCGCTGCAGGGCGCTGGTCACCGAGGCGACGGTCAGCTCGAGGACGTCGGCGACCGTGGCCGCCGGCCAGCCCAGGACGTCCCGCAGGATGAACACCGCCCGCTGCCGCGGCGGCAGGTGCTGGACGGCGACGATGAACGCCAGCTCGATCGTCTCCCGCGCCACCGCCGACTCCTGCGGGTCCTCGGGAAGCATCCGATCGGGGTACGGCTGCAGCACCTCCCAGGCCGCGCCCGGCAGCTCGGCCGGCACGGGCGTGCGGCCGTTGCGCTTGTCCAGGAAGTCGAGGCAGGCGTTCGTCGCGATCCGGTACAGCCAGGTCCGCCACGCGGCGTGCCCCTTGAACGACTCCCGCTTGTCCCACGCCCGCAGGAACGTCTCCTGGGTCAGGTCCCGGGCGTCCTCGTAGTTCGCGAGCATCCGGTAGCAGTGCACCTGCAGCTCACGCCGGTGCCGCTCGGTGAGGAGCGCGAACTGCGCGGCGTCGTCGGTCATGGTCGTGCATCCTTCCACCGGGATCAGGGACTACCCGAACTGACGATCGGGCGCCGGATTTCTGATCGGTGGGGCCGCCGGCGCAGGGCCCACTCGGCCACGCCGAGGTTGAGCACCCAGCCTGCCGCCATCAGCATCGCCCGGGTGCCCTCGCCGGGCACGCCCACCAGCAGGGCCCACGGGAGGTGCGTCAGCACCTGCGTCCCGGCGCCCAGCCCGATCGCGTACCCGCGGGTCATCCACACCCGGTGCCGGCGGACGTCCCGGCGGCGGACGGCGACCGTGGCCAGCACGATCGCCACCGCCATCGCCGTGCCGAAGAACAACCGGAACACCGTGAGGAGGTCGCCGTCGCCCGGCGGGAGGTCGGAGAACAGCGTCAGCCACAGACCGGACAGGGCCGCGACCAGCCCGCACGGAACCAGCAGCCGCCCGGCGAGCCGGTGCCAGGTGGGCCGGCGCCGGCGCAGGGCCGGCACGAACTGGAACGCTCCCAGGACGCAGAAGGCGCTCGCGCCGAAAATGTGCAGCACGACGGGCAGCGGCATGGCGAAGAACCGTGCGTTGTCCGCGGTGACCCGCGCGCCACCGGCCAGCTCGGCCACGCGCGCGGAACCGGCGGCCACCGGGACGGCACTGAGCAGGAGCAGTCCCGCCGGGACGAGCCACTCCGGTCTCTTGGTGGGCAGCAAGGGAAACCCCTCTCGGAGGTCGGGCACGGACGTGTTCGCCCAGCATGACCGCCGGCGGGCCGCGGCTCATCGGTCCACGGGCCGGACCTCGACCGGCCCGAAGTACGGCCCCGTTCTAGTACTTTCGGCGCGGCGCGGGTGCCGCCTTGGGGACGCGGCGGGTTTCGTAGGCCCAGATGGCGATCTCGACGCGGTTGCGGGCCCCGAGCTTCGCCATCAGGCTCGCGATGTGGGTCTTGACCGTGCTGAGCGTGATGTAGAGCTCCTCGGTGATCTCGCGGTTGGTCCGCCCGCGCGCCACGCTGAGCAGGACCTGTTCCTCGCGGTCGGTGAGGGGTTCGACGGGCTGGCTCGGCGCCTCGGATCCGGTGCCCGCAAAGGCGTCGAGCAGCCGCGCGGTGACGCTGGGCGCGATCAGGGCGTCGCCGCTCGCGGCGGCGTGGACGGCCTGGGCGAGCAGCTGCGTGCCGGCGTTCTTGAGCAGGAACCCGCGCGCGCCCGCCCGCAGCGCCGCGTAGACGTACTCGTCGAGGTCGAACGTGGTGATGACGACGACGGCGAGCGGGTCCTCGACGCCCGGCCCGGCCAGGCGGCGGGTGGCCTCGATGCCGTCGGTGCCGGGCATGCGGATGTCGAACAGGCACACGTCCGGACGCAGCCGCCGGGCCAATTCGACGGCCGCCTCGCCGTCGGCGGCCTCGCCGACGACCTCGATGTCCGGCTGGGAGTCGAGCAGCATCGTCAGGCCGGTGCGGACGATCTCCTGGTCGTCGGCGACGAGCACGCGGATGCTCATGCCACCGCCCCGCCGCGGGGCAGGACGGCGGTGACGGTCCACCCCCGCCCCGGGTCCGGGCCCGCTTCGCAGGTCCCGCCGAGCAGGCCGGCCCGCTCGATCATCCCGGCCAGCCCGTAGCCGGGCGAGGGCGCCGGGCGCACGAGGCCGGGCTCCCCGTCGTCGCTCACGCGCAACCGGACCGCTTCGTCGTCGGCGGTGACCCGGACCTCGATCCGGGTCACGTGCCGGGCGTGGCGCCGGGCGTTCGTGACCGATTCCTGGGCGAGGCGGTAGATCGCGCTCCCGATCGACGGCGGCAGGTCGCCGACGTCACCGGAGACCGTCACGTCGACCGACGGCCGGGCCCGGCTCGCGAGCCGCTCCAGATCGGCGATCCGCGGGTTCGGGGCGAGGTCGGCCGGCTCGTCGCGGCGCAGGACTCGGACCATGGCGCGCATTTCGTCGAGAGCGCGCGCCGCTTCGGCTTCGATCAGCTCCAGCGCTTCGGCCGCGGCGGCCGGCCGCGTCGACATCATCGCGAGGCCGGCCTGGGCGCGGATCGCCATCGCCGAGACGTGGTGGGCGACCGTATCGTGCAGATCGCGGGCCAGCCGTTCCCGCTCGAGCAGCTTGGCCTGGTCCAGCTCCCGCAGCCGCGCCCGGGCGCGGTAGCGCAACGCCGCGGCCAGCGTGACGGCCGCGAACAGCACGACCATCCCGCCCGCCGCGTCCGCGGCGCTCTCCTGCCCGAGTGCGACCGAAAGACCGGTCTCGGCCAGCACGAACCCCAGCCCGAGCACGATTTCCCGGCCCGCACCCCACCGCGCCAGCGAGTACGCCAGGAGCAGCAGCCCGGCCGTCGCGTACGCCGACGGGGCGGCCCCGCCGGTCAGCAGCATGACCACCGACGTCGTGCCGAAGGAGGTGAGGAACATCGGGAACGGCCTGGTCCGCCGCCACAGCAACGTCGGCGCCAAGGCGGCGACGACGAGCACGGAGACGACCCGCCACGGCATGTCCGGCCGGAACAGGCCCTCGGCGGCCACCGCCGTCCCGAGCACCCCGAGCAGCACCCAGTCGCGCCACACCCGCGACGGCGGATCGGGCGGGCGGGGTTCGTCCCACAGCGAGCGGAGCACAGCGGTCACCCGCTGATGGTACGAAAGGACCGGGCGGCCCAGATCGCCCGAAAGTACGACCCGGCGTCGCCGTTTCAGCGCGCCCGCACCCGCCGCCTCGCAGGCACGGGTAGCCCGGCAACGGGCGCGGGGAGGTCAGCGGATCCCGGAGAACCGGGTCAAGCGTTGTTAACCTGGGATTCACCGGTGCATCACCGGGTGAGGCGACCAGGCGAGGTTGGTGGACGTGCCCGACGAACAGTCCGTGGAACTCGTACCCCGGTCGGTGGCCGAGCTCGCCGCCGACCCGGCCTGGACGGTCACCCGCACCGGCACGACCGGTCGCTGGCTCACCGCCGAACGGGTCGTCGAGGGCAACGGGCAGCGCCGCCTCATCGGCCTGACCCCCATCCGGCCCGGCACGGTCGCGCTCATGCTGTGGTCCGGCGGTGAAGTCGTCGAGCACCTCCGGAGCACGGAAGCCGAGGCCTGCGCGACGGCACACCGGTGGATCGAGGAGCTGCTCGCCGAAGAGTCCTGAGCGAGCGGCCGGCCGCGCCCTTGCCGGCGCGGGCTCCGAAGATCCTGAAGGCCGCCTTTGAGGTTTTTCGCAGCCGGGGACGTCATGGTCTGCCCAGACGATCCGCCAGCCTCGAAGGGGAGCCCCGAATGTCACGCACCGCGTTCACCCGGTTTCTGACCGCCGTCCTGGCCGCCGCGGCGGTGGTCTCGGTCGCGGCCACGCCGGCGTCGGCAGCGACGGCCCAGGATGTGGTCGGCCTGGCCAGAGCCAACCTCGGCAAGCACTACTGCGACACCAACAGCCTCGGCACCCGCGGCTACGAGACCAGCTGCAGCGCCGAAGCCTGGTGCGCCGACTTCCTCAAGTGGGTGTGGCGCAACGAAGGCCTCAAGATCGACGGCCTGACCGCGGGCGCGGGCTCGTTCTACCTCTACGGCCGGCGCAACGGCACCCTGCACGCCGACGCCGGTTACGTGCCGCAGCCCGGCGACGCGGTGGTCTACAACTTCAACGGCGTCGACTACGCCGACCACGTCGGCATGGTCACCGCCGTCGACGCGGACCGCCGCATCCAGGTGATCAACGGCAACTTCGGCGACAGCCCGACCACCTCGACGGTCGCCTACTCGTCCGGCTACGGCCAGGTCGGCGCCACCATCGCCGGCCAGCGCATCAGCGGCTTCGTCAGCCCGGTCGGCCTCACCGCCCCCGTGCCGGCGACCGGTCCCGGGATCTCGGTGGGGTCCGACGGGACGCAGATGGTGTTGAGCACCAAGGGGAACGGGACGGTGCTGGCGAAGCGCGGCATCGGCCTCTACGGCTGGACGGTGGAAACCGACCCCGGGGTGAAGAAGGTCGCGACCAACGGCGGCGTCCAGATGATCCTGATGAAGGACGGGACCGTGCTGGCCAAGGACAGCATCGGGCTTTATGGCTGGACCGTCGAAACCGACGCGGTCGTCAGCGACATCGCCGTCGGGTCGGATGGAACCCAGATGATCCTCGACCGCTCCGGCGTGGTGTCGGCGAAGAAGGGCATCGGTCTCTACGGCTGGACCGTGGAAACCGACGCCGTGGTGAAGCAGATCGCGACCAACGGCGGCGTGCAGATGATCGTCGACAACACCGGGACGGTGCTGGCGAAGAACAGCATCGGCTTGTACGGCTGGACGGTGGAGACCGACGCGGTCGTCAGCAAGATCGCCGTCGGCTCCGACGGCACCCAGATGATCCTCGACCACACCGGAGTGGTGTGGGCGAAGAACACCATCGGCCTCTACGGCTGGACCTTCGAAACCGACGCCGTCGTCACCGACATCGCGGCCGGATCCGACGGAACCCAGATGATCCTCGACCGCAGCGGCGTCGTCTCGGCCAAGAACACCATCGGCCTTTACGGCTGGACCTTCGAGACCGACGCCGTCGTGAAGCAGATCGCCACCAACGGCGACGTCCAGATGATCCTCGACAACACCGGCACGGTCCTGGCCAAGAACGGCATCGGCCTCTACGGCTGGACCGTCGAATCCGACCCGATCGCCTGAGAGCGCGGAGACCCGAGATGACCATGAGAACCTGGTACCGCAACGCGCTGCTGCTGACCGCCGCCGCCGCGCTTTCCCTCACCGCCACCGACCCCGCACTCGCCGCCCCGCCCGGCAGCCCGCCCGTCATCGCCGACGCGGCGCGCGACGGGGCCATCCCGACCGACCTGCAGGCCGCCGACACCGGCTTCATCGACGTCGCGGGTCCGGCCGCGCAACCGGGCCAAGCCGAGTTCGGGGTGCCGGCGTCGGTCACCGTCGCCCAGGCGATCCAGGAGTCCGCCTGGGGCCAGGCCGCGCCGGGCAACAACTACTTCGGCATCAAGTGCGGCAGCGGCGGCCGTGGCCCGATCGCGACCGGCTGCCAGGACCTGTCCACCACGGAATGCGATCCGAACTGCCACACCGTGATCGCGTCGTTCCGCGTCTACGCCTCCATGACGGACTCGTTCCGGGACCACGGCCTGTTCCTGCGTTCGAACTCCCGCTACCGGCCGGCGTTCGACTACACCGGCAACCCCGACCAGTTCGTCCGCGAGGTCGCGAAGGCCGGGTACGCCACCGATCCGGCCTACGCCGACAAGATCATCGGCCTGATGCGGACCTACGACCTGTACCGGTTCAACGTGCCGGCGACCGGCCCCGGGATCTCCGTCGGATCGGACGGGACGCAGATGCTGTTGAGCACCAAGGGCAACGGGACGGTGCTGGCGAAGCAGGGCATCGGCCTCTATGGCTGGACGGTGGAAACCGACCCCGGGGTGAAGAAGGTCGCGACCAACGGCGGCGTCCAGATGATCCTCATGAAGGACGGGACCGTGCTGGCGAAGAACGGCATCGGGCTTTATGGCTGGACCGTCGAAACCGACGCCGTCGTCAGCGACATCGCCGTCGGGTCGGACGGAACCCAGATGATCCTCGACCGCACCGGTGTCGTTTCAGCGAAGAAGGGGATCGGTCTCTACGGCTGGACGGTCGAAACCGACGCCGTGGTCAAGCAGATCGCCACCAACGGCGGCGTCCAGATGATCGTCGACAACACCGGGACGGTGCTGGCGAAAAACACCATCGGCCTGTACGGCTGGACGGTGGAGACCGACGCCGTCGTCAGCAAGATCGCCGTCGGCTCCGACGGAACGCAGATGATCCTGGACCGCACCGGGGTGGTGTGGGCGAAGAACACGATCGGCCTCTACGGCTGGACCTTCGAAACCGACGCCGTCGTCACCGACATCGCGGCCGGATCCGACGGAACCCAGATGATCCTGGACCGCAGCGGCGTGGTGTCGGCCAAGAACACCATCGGCCTTTACGGCTGGACGGTCGAAACCGACGCCGTGGCGAAGCAGATCGCGACCAACGGTGGGGTCCAGATGATCCTGGACAACACCGGCCGGGCGCTGGCCAAGAACGGCATCGGCCTCTACGGCTGGACCGTCGAGTCCGACCCCGTCGCCTGAGCCGCTCCGCGGCGACGGACTGAGCAGTGCGAGCGGGTCCCGCTGTCCTCCTGGGCAGCGGGACCCGCTCTCGCTCGTGCCTGGACGCCTGAGAACACATCCCGACCTGGCCGGTGGAGGCCCCCGAAGAACAAGCGACGCTAAATTCCGTCTTCTCCGGCGAGCGCCCGATAAACCGGCCGAAGCAGCTCCACGACATCCTCGCCGCCCGCG
The DNA here is from genome assembly GCF_053586895.1 of Amycolatopsis sp. NPDC003731. Taxonomy (NCBI): domain Bacteria; kingdom Bacillati; phylum Actinomycetota; class Actinomycetes; order Pseudonocardiales; family Pseudonocardiaceae; genus Amycolatopsis; species Amycolatopsis sp. NPDC003731. Next base: position 46,518 of record NZ_JBSFNC010000017.1, read on the forward strand.
GTGATCGCGAACGGTGGCACCTGGTTCAGCAGCGCGTCCGACGGCGTGCGCGGTCCGTGCAGTGGTGCCGCCCCGCCCAGGCCCGGTGCCGGGCCGCCGGCGAAGAACGTGTCCATGACTTCGGCCAGCGCCGGGGACCGGTCGGCGGGGTCGAGGGGCTCGGCCGAGATGAGCCGGTTCTTCAGCTCCTCCAGCACCATTTCCTTGTTCCGGCCGCGCAGGGCCAGCACGGTGAACGGGTCCTCGCCGACCCGCGAAACGAGCGCGGCGAACACCGCGTTCAGGTGGCCGCACGGCACCTCGGGGTCCGGGCAGGTGCAGTCCAGGGACACCTCCCGCGCCGAAGACGGGAACAACGGCAGCCGGACCGCCTTGAACGTCTCTTCGACGTCACGGGGCAGCTCGCCGCCGAGCAGCTGGACCGTGGTCGACGCCTTGGCCGCCAGGGCATGGGTGATCGCCGCCCAGTCCGCCTTGCCGAACGCCGTCAGCCCGATCCGCACCTGGTGACTCCGGCCGTCCCGCACCTCGGCGTCGACGCGTCCGGCGCCGACCTCCAGCGCAACGACGTCGCCCCGGCCCTTCGCGGGCAGGAGGACACCGATCGCCGTCAGCGCCCGGATGAAGCGGGCCGGCCACCACGGCAGCGGCTCAGTCATCGATCGCCTCCTCCCCCAGGGCCAGCACTCCGCGCAGCGCGTCCGTCGACAGTTCGGTGAGCCGGCTGTCCCCCTCGCCGACGACCATTCCCGCGAGCGCGCGCTTCTGGTCGATCAGCGTGTCGATGCGGTCTTCGATGGTGCCGGGGCAGATGAACTTCCGCACCTGGACGGTGCGGTGCTGCCCGATCCGGAACGCCCGGTCGGTCGCCTGGTTCTCCACGGCCGGGTTCCACCAGCGGTCCAGGTGCAGGACCTGGCCGGCGGCGGTCAGCGTGAGCCCGGAACCGCCGGCTTTGAGCGACAGCACCAGGACCCGCGGCCCGTCGCCGGACTGGAAGCGGTCCACGATCGCGTCCCGCGCCCCCTTGGCCAGGCCGCCGTGCAGGAACCCGACTTCGGTGCCGAGCCGGTCCGCCAGGTGCGGCACGAGCAGGTGCCCGAACTCGGTGTACTGCGTGAAGCACAGCGCCCGGTCACCCGACGCCAGGATCTCCGCGAGGACCTCTTGGAGGCGGCTGACCTTGCCGGACCGGTCCCCGAGCGGGGAGCCGTCGTGCAGCAGGTGCGCGGGGTGGTTGCAGACCTGCTTGAGTTTCGTGATCGCGGCGAGGATGTTGCCGCGGCGCTTGATGCCTTGGCTGTTCTGGATCTTCGTCATCATCTCGTCGACGATCGCGCTGTAGAGCGTGCCCTGTTCGCGGGTGAGCCGGTATTCCTGCCGGATCTCGATCTTCTCCGGGAGCTCGGGAACGATCACGGGGTCCGTCTTCACCCGGCGCAGCAGGTACGGCTGCGTGATCCGGCGCAGAGCGGCGGCCGTGGCGGTGTCGCCGGTGCGCTCGATCGGGGCCGCGAACCGTTGCCGGAACTCGAACCTGCTGCCGAGCAGCCCCGGGTTGAGCAGGTCCAGCACCGACCAGAGGTCTGCCAGCCGGTTCTCCACCGGGGTGCCGGTCAGCGCGAGCCGGTGCCCGGCGGGGAACCGCCGCACCGCCTTGGCGGTTGCGGTGTCGGCGTTCTTGATCGCGTGCGCTTCATCGAGCACCAGGCGCCGCCAGCCGAACTTCGCGAGCTCACCGGCGTCACGGGTGGCGGTGGCGTAGGTCGTGACGACGAGGTCGGCCGCGGCGACCTGCGCGGCGAGCGCGTCCCCGTGCGCGCGGGCACTGCCGTGGTGGGCGTGGACCCGCAGGTCCGGAGCGAAGTTCGCCGCCTCGCGCTGCCACATGCCGACCAGCGACATCGGGCACAGCACCAGCGTCGGCCGCCGATCGCCCCGCGCCCGTTCGACGGCCTCGAGCGCCAGCGTCTGGACGGTCTTGCCGAGGCCCATGTCGTCGGCCAGGCACGCACCGAGCCCCAGCGCCGACATGAACGCCAGCCAGGCGACCCCTCGCTGCTGGTAGGGGCGCAGCGTGGCGCGGAACGACGACGGCAGCTCGACCGGTCGCAGCGCCTCCTGGACCCGGCCGGACAGGACGTCCCCGACCCAGCCGCCGGCCCGGACGTCGGTCACCGGGAGCGGTGTCTCCCGCCCCGGGTGGACGAGCTCCAGCAGGTCGGCCGCGGTGGGGCGCGGGGTGCTCCGGTGCGGGTCGCGGCGCAGGAATTCGAGACCAGCGCGAAGACGGTCGGCGTCGACGCTGATCCACCTGCCGCCCAGCCGCACCAGCGACGACTTCGCCGCGACGAGCCGGGCCAGCTCTTCCTCGCCGATCTCGTCGTCGCCCACCGCGACCGACCAGCGGAACGCGGCCAGTTCGTCGCGGCCCACCCGGGCGACGACCTGCTCGGAGGGCGTACTGCGGACGGACAGGCGCAGCCCCAGCCGGCGGCGGCCGTCCCAGGCGGCCGGGAGCTGCACCTCGAACCCGGCTTCGACCAGCCGGTTGGCCTCCGAGATCAGGAACTGCTCGGCTTCTTCGACGCTCAGGTCGTACTCGGACGGCCGGGTCCGGCGCAAGGCCGGCGCCAGCATCGGAGCCACCAGCGCGGCCCGGCCGAGCTCGGCGACCAGCAGTCCCTTCGGGTCCCGGACCAGCCCGTGCGCCTCGCCCGACCAGATCTGCCCCGCCGACAGCAGCAGGCTCGGATCGGCGGTGGCCCGCAGGAGGAACTGCAGCTGCCACTTGGTGCCGTCGCCGGTCTGGTCGTCGGGGTCGTCCGCGTCCGGCTGCCGCAGGGTGCCGACTTCGGCCAGCCGGAAGCACGCCCGGCCGTCGACGACGTCGGTGTCGGCGACCTCGTCCCACTTCGCGACGGCGTCGGCCAGGACACCCAGCTCGTCCAGCGGCAGTTCGACGCGGGGAGCGCCGCCCTGCAGCGCGGACAGCCACACCCCGGTCACGCCCCGGCCCCCGCCCAGGTCGACGGGCGGATCGGCGCGCGCCAGCCGGTCCCGGACCGCGGCGTCGACCAGGGTGTGCAGGGCATCGGTGACGAGCGCGCGGGGCGAGGCCCCGGTCAGCGGCGCGATCTGTTCGGCCCGTCCGACCGGCGGCATGGCCGCGACCAGGGCGTCGAACGCGACGAAATCCACGCCCTGCAGCACCGGGCGCCAGCGGGCGTCCGCCGCGTCGCCCTGCCGGACCAGCGTCGGCAGCACCCGCCCGCGCCGGACCAGGTCCGCGGCCAGGTGGGCCACCGCCCGCAGGTGGGTGACCGAGGCGCCGTAGGAGGCCGAGTCGTCGAGGTCGTCCAGCTCGGCCGCGTCGACGATCAGCGCGGGCACCGACCACGGCCGCAGCGACGGCGCCGGGCCACGCCGCCGGCCGTCCGCGGCCGGTTCGGAAGAGGCGAGCGGCCGGTTCGCCCGCGACGGCAGCAGCACCGTGGCCGAGGCGGGCTTGCCGGGGTGCAGGGCGGTCAGGTGCGCGCCGGAGACCGCGAACGGGTGCGGCAGCGCGATCCGCGTCGAACGGCTCGACGTGCCGGCCGGGCCGCCGTCGCGCTCCGCCCAGAGCAGCAGACCCCGGCCCGGCGACCACAGCGCGTGCACCAAGGGCAAGGTCTGGAGCTCCTTCGTCCGGGGTCCGGGTTCCGCCCCGATCGTCGCACGCGCCCGGATCCGGGCCGGCCGCGGTGCGGTCTTCGATCAGGCGGAGGTGCTCGCGCACCGCGGTGAAGGCCACGGGTTGGCTAGGGTGCGCCGGTGACCGATCCCGTGTTCCTCATCACCGGCGCCTCCCGGGGCATCGGCGCTGCCACCGCCCGGCTCGCGGCCGAAGCCGGCTACCGCCTGGTCCTCGTGGCGCGAGACCAGACGCGTCTGACCGACCTCGCCACCCGGCTGGGCGACGCCGACCGGGTGTGGCCGGCCGCCTGCGACGTCACGGACTGGGCCCGGCTCGACGCGCTCGTCACCCGGGTCCGGGACACGTGGGGCCGGCTGGACGTCGTCTTCGCCAACGCCGGCGCGAGCGTCGTCACCTCCTTCCTCGGCGAGGGCGGCGCCCCGCCGGAGGAGTGGCGGGACATGGTGCTGGCCAACGTGTACGGCCCGGCACTGACCGCCCGCGCCGCCCTCCCGGCCCTGGTGGCATCCGGCGGCCACCTCGTCCTGACCGGCTCGGCCGCCGGCCGCGGAATCCGCCCGGGCAACCTGTATTCGGCCACCAAGTGGGCCGTCACCGGCCTGGCCCAGAACATCCGCGCCGAGTGCGTGGGCACCGGCGTCCGCGTCACCCTGATCCAGCCCGGCCTGGTCGACACCGGCGGCATCCCGGCCGAACGGTCTCGTGACCCCAAGCTCGATCCCGCCGACGTCGCCCGGGCCGTGCTCTATGCGGTCGGTCAACCGTCTACTGTGGACGTCAACGAGATCCTCGTCCGCCCGGCGTGACCGGCTTGCGGGGCGACGCACGCGCCGCCCCGCAAACCAACCCCGGCGCTACTGGATCACGAACGGCGCCGACACGTCGACCGAGTACGGTGTCGTGCTGTTCTTGTTCAGCTGCAACACATAACTGCCCGGCAGCACGACCGGCGGGCCGGACGCGTTGATGTCCCCGGCGCTCGTGGCCAGCGCCGATGCCGGGAAGGACACGCGCACGACCTGGGACCGGCCCGGGTCGAGCGTCACCCGGGCGAAGCCGACCAGCCGTTGCGGCGGGACCACCACCGGGCTCACCGGCTGGGCCGCGTACACCGGCACGATGTCGGTGCCGGCGCGGGTTCCGGTGTTGGTGACGGTGAACGTCGCGGTGGCTGTGCCGTCGCGGCCGATCTTCGGTGTCACCGCCAGGTTCGTGTGCGTGAAACTCGTGTACGACAGGCCGTACCCGAACGGGAACTGCGGGTTGTACGCGTTGCCCTGACCGGACGCCGTGCTGGGCAGCTGGTCGAAGAACTTCGGCTGGTCCCCCAGCGGGGACGGGGCCGTGCCGGCGAAGTCACCGCCGACGGCCGGGGCGTCGGACGGCCAGCTGATCGGCAGCTTGCCCGCCGGGTTCGCCTTGCCGAACAACACATCCGCCACGGCCGTGCCGGCTTCCGTGCTGCCCTGGTAGGCCATCAGCACCGCGTTCGCCTTCGCGGCCGGGCCCAGCCCGACCGGCCGGCCCGCGACGACCACGACGATCACCGGCTTGCCGGTCGCCTCCAGCGCCGAAATCAGGGCCTGCTGGTCCGGCGCCAGGGCCGGCGCCGGGTTGTCGCCCAGTCCTTCCGCGTAGGCCTTCTCCCCCACCACCGCCACGTAGGCGCTGGTGTCCGCCGCGGCCGCGACGGCGTTCGCCTGGTCCGGCGCGTACACCGCGGCCGGGTTCGCGGCCCGGATGCCGTTCAGCACGGTGGTGCCCGGCGGGATCTGGTTGTCCGGGCCCATGCAGCACACGTGCCCGGCACCCGCCACGCCCTGCCAGCTCACGCTCCAGCCGCCGAGCTGGTTGGTCATCGAGTCCGCGCTCGGGCCGGTCACCACGACCTTCGCGCCCGCGGGCAACGGCAGCGCGTTGTTCTCGTTGCGCAGCAAGGTGATGGACTCCCGCGCGGCCTTCAGCGTCTGATCGCGGCCGGCCGTGACGGCGGCGTTGGCGGCGTTCGCGTCGACGCACGGTTTCGCCGGGTCGGCCACGCACGGCTGGTCGAACAGGCCGAGCTGGAACTTCAGCGTGAGGATGCGGCGCACGGCCTGGTCGATCCGCGCGCGCGAGATCTTGCCCGTGTCGACGGCCTGCAGGATCGCGGCCTGCCACCCGGCCGCGTCGGAGACCTGCATGCTCATGTCGACGCCCGCGTTCACGGCGGCGGCGATGGCGCCCGGCAGGTCCGGCGCGATGTGGTAGGCGGTCTGCAACGCGGTGACGTCCTGGTAGTCGCTGATCACGACGCCCTGGAAGTGCATCTGGTTGCGCAGGATGTCGGTCAGCAGGTAGCGCGACGCGGTGGCGGGCACGCCGTTGATCGACCCGGAGTTGACCATCACCGTCCCGGCGCCGGCGTCGATCCCCGCCGCGTACGGCGGCAGGATCGTCGTCTGGAGGTAGTTCATCGGGAGCAGTTCCTCGGCCCGGTCGTGGCCGTTGATCGACTGCGAGTAGCCGGCGAAGTGCTTGACCGTGGCGCTGACGTTCAGCTCACCGCGCTTTCCGGGCGTCTGCATGCCCTTGATGTTCGCGGCACCCATCGCGGCCGACAGGACCGGTTGCTCGGCCCACGTCTCGTAGGTGCGGCCCCACCGGTTGTCGCGCGCGATGTCCTGGACCGGGGCGAAGTTCCAGGTCCAGCCGGTGGCGCGCAGGGCGTCCGCGGTCGCCTTGCCGCCGACCCGGGCGAGCCCGGGGTCCCAGGTGGCGCCCATGCCGATGGACTGCGGGAACAGCGGTGCCTGCCACGGGTGGCCGAAGCCGTGCACCGCGTCGACGCCGAACACCACCGGGAGGTGCAGGCGCGAATTCTTGATCGCGTACTGCTGGATGATGTTGTACTCGGTGGCCCAGTCGTAGCCGGTGTTGCCCACCCCGCCCCTGCCGGTGGTGTCGACCGGATTTTCGGTACCGCCCGCGAGAATCGAGCCGACGTTGGCGTCGATCAGGATTTTTCGCATGCATTCGGGATTGGGGAGGTTGAATCCGTTGTTCCCGCACGTCGTCCCGTTCGGGTCGGTCAACGTGGTGACCAGCTGCTGGTCCATCTGGCCGACCTTCTCGGGCAGCGTCATGACGTGCAGCAACGCCTCCACCCGCGCCGGCACCGGGCGCCGCGCATCCATCCAGGGCGCGAGCCCCGGATCGGGGGCGGCACTGCTACTGGCGGCGAACGCGGGAACCGCGAGCAGGACCGCCGCCGCGAGCACCGTGACGGTGGCGCGGGTACTGCGTCTGTGTTTGCGGAACACCTGACCTCCTTCAGCCGTGGTCGGCACGGACCGGCCGCATGGGTGCGAGCGCACCGTAGGCACCTTCCGCAAGGCGGTAAAACCGCCGAACGGCGGCCGGGACCGTCTACTGTGACCGCCACCCCCGGCTCGCTCCGCCGCGTCGAGCCGGAGTTCCGGCGAAACCTGCCCGTCCGGTCTTGACGCCGCGGACGTTGTCGTTCACAGTCCTCTGGTGCGTTCGGACGCACCCCGGTCGACCTCCTACCCCTCCCGCCACCCCTTCCCCGGCACCCAGCGCGCCGCTTGATGTTAGCGCTAACAGCACCTCGATGTCCCCCTCAACGACGAAGGGAACGATCCCCATGCCGATCGGAATCGCGCGCGCCACCAGGTGGCGGCACCGGCCCTGGCCGGCCGCCGCGGCCGTGGTGGCGGCCGTCGCCGGGCTGCTCACCGTGGCCCCCACCCCGGCTTCGGCCGCCACGGTGGACACCTCCGCCTGGTACGTCCTGGTCAACCGCAACAGCGGCAAGGCGCTCGACGTCACCGGCGCCGCCACCACCGACGGCGCCGGGCTCATCCAGTGGAGCCGGACCAACGCCGCCAACCAGCAGTTCCAGTTCACCGACACCGGCGGCGGAAATTACCAGCTGCGCGCGCGGCACTCCGGCAAGCTCGCCGACGTCCAAGGCGCGTCCACCGCCGACGGCGCGCCGGTGGTGCAGTGGGCCGCCAACGGCGGCGCCAACCAGCAGTTCAGCGTGGCCGACGCCGGCGGCGGGTACGTCCGGCTGGTGAACCGCAACAGCGGCAAAGCCCTCGACATCCAGGGTGCCTCGACCGCCGACGGCGCCGGCGTCGTGCAGCAGACCGGCTCCACCGGCACCGCCCAGCAGTGGCAGCTCGTCCAGGTCGACGGCGGCGCCACGAGCGCCTGCACCCTGCCCTCGACCTACCGCTGGAGCTCGACCGGCCCGCTGGCCACCCCGAAGCAGGGCTGGGTTTCCCTCAAGGACTTCACGAACGTCGTGTACAACGGCAAGCACGTCGTCTACGCGACCACGCACGACACCGGATCGGCCTGGAAGTCCACGAGCTTCAGCCCGTTCACGAACTGGTCCGACATGGCCACCGCGAGCCAGAGCACCATGTCCTTCGGAGCCGTCGCGCCGACCCTGTTCTACTTCGCCCCCAAGAACATTTGGGTGCTCGCCTACCAGTGGGGCTGGCCCGACACGTTCTCCTACCGCACGTCGAGCGATCCCACCAACCCCAACGCCTGGTCCGCGCAGCAGACGCTGTTCACCGGCACCCTCCCCAGCGGGGCGCCGATCGACCAGACCCTCATCGGCGACGGCACGAACATGTACCTGTTCTTCGCCGACGACAACGGCAGCATCTACCGCGCCACCATGCCGATCGGGAACTTCCCGGGCACCTTCGGCTCGAACTACACGAAGATCATGAGCGACACCCCGCAGAAACTGTTCGAAGCGCCCGAGGTCTACAAGGTCAAGGACCAGAACCAGTACCTCATGATCGTCGAGGCGCGGGGCACGAACGAGCGCCGCTACTTCCGCTCGTTCACCGCCACCAGCCTGGGCGGCACGTGGACCCCGCAGGCCGCCACCGAAAGCAACCCCTTCGCCGGCAAGGCCAACAGCGGTGCCACCTGGACCAACGACATCAGCCACGGCGACCTCGTCCGCACCAACCCCGACCAGACCAAGACCATCGACCCCTGCAACCTTCAGTTCCTCTACCAGGGCCGCGACCCCGCCTCCGACGGCGTCGACTACGGCCTGCTGCCCTACAAGCCGGGAGTGCTGACCCTGCAGCGCTAGCACCACCGGGCAGGCTCGGATCGGCCGGGAGAGCATGATCGCTCTCCCGGCCACGCCGGATTCTCGCAGCCGGCGGGGCGGCTCACGCCACCTTGATCACGACCTTCCCCGCAGCGTGGCCGTTCTCGACGGCGGCCAGGCCGGCCGGGGCGTCGGAAAGCGGGTGGACCGCCGTGATCACCGGGGCCAGCACTCCGTCCAGGGCCAGCCGGGCGGACCGCTCCAGGTTCTCGCGGTCGAGGCGGCGCTCGACGAACCGCCCGCCGAGCTCGGGCACCGACATGTCCCCCACCGCGATCACATTGCGGGGATCGCGGGCCAGCGGCGCGACCGTCCGCAGCGAGGTGCCACCCACCAGGTCGACGATCCCGTCGAAGCCGTCCGGAACCAGCTCGCGTGCCGTGGCGACGACGTCTTCGGCGGTGTAGTCGACGAACCGCGCCCCGGCCGCTTCGGCCTGCTCGCGCTTGGCGGCGCTGCCCGTGCCGAGCACCCGCAGCCCGCGCGCGGCGGCCAGCCGGGCGACCGCGAGACCGACCCCGCCGCCGACCCCGTTCACCAGGAGCACCGCGCCGGCCGGCAGCCCGAGCTGGTCGAGCGCGTCCACCGCGGTCGTCCCCGCCACCGGCAGCGTCGCCGCCACCGTGGCCGTCAGGCCCGCCGGGATGCGGGCGGTGTTCGGCGCCGAGAGCACCGTCGTCTCGGCGTAGGTGCCGCCGCCGGTGAGCGCGAAGCCGAAGACCGCGTCGCCGACCTCGAGCCCGTCGACGTCCTCGCCCAGGGCCAGCACGGTCCCCGCGGCCTCCATGCCCAGCACGCGGGGGAACGGCCGTCCGCCGTCGAGACCGGGGACCACGCCCGCGCGCACCAGGTGGTCGAGGGGGTTCACCCCGGCGACGTCGACGCGGATCAGCACCTCGCCGCGACCGGGAACGGGATCCGGCCGCTCGAAGAACTCCTGCACCTCAGGCCCGCCGTGCCTGCCGAAACCCCACGCCTGTCCCATTTCCTGCTGCCTTCCGGGTGACCGGCCCGGCGGTTCCGGGCCCTGCGGCCATGCTCACCGCTGACACCGGTGTCAGGGGCAACCACCCGAGGCGCAGGTCACACCCGGGCCACCAGCTCCGCCTGGTGCCGCCGGTTGGCCTCCATCACGGTGTCGAGCGCGTTGCGGGCCTCGGTCAGGCGGGCGATTTCGGCGTCGATCCGGTCGCGTTCCCGCGCCATCGTGGCGAACGCCGCCTCGACGACGTCCGGATCGCCCGGGGTTTCCACGCACGGCAGCACGGCCGCGATCACCCGGCTGGACATCCCCGCGTCGAACAGCTGCCGGATGAGCCCCACGCGCTCCACTTCGGCGTCGGAATAGTGCCGCTGCCCGGCGTCGGAGCGGGCACTGGTCAGCAAGCCCTGCTGTTCGTAGTACCGCAGCGACCGCGAACTCACGCCGGTGCGCTGCGACAGCTCCCCGATCCTCATACCGGCGAGGCTACCCGTGGCAATTACATCACTATCGATGTATCGTTTCCGATGTGAAGGTGAGTGAGCTGTACCTGCTCGGCAAGCACCTGATGGAGCTCGCCGCCCGGGGCATGCGCGACGACGCCGATCCCGAGGTGCCGGAGATCTACCTGGTGGTCATCTCGGTGCTCGTCGAAGCGCCGGGCATCTCGATCAGCGAACTCACCGCGCGCACCGGCTTCGCGCAGAGCCACGTCTCCGCCGCCGTCGCCCAGCTGCGGGAGCGCGGCGCCCTGAACACCGGCCCGGACCCGGCCGACCGGCGGCGCACGCTCGTCACCCCGGTGGCCGGACTGGTCGAGGCGGTGGCCGAGCGCCAGCGCCGTGACGCCGAGGAGGTGCTCGCCGCGGCCCTCGCCGAGGCGGAGCCCGACGCGGAATCGGTCGCACCGCGGGCCGCGCGGCTGGTCGAAGCCGCCGACGAGCTGTACCGGCTGCTCACCGCACGCGCGCTCGGCGTGACCGGCGAAGCCACGCTCGTGCCATTGCACTCACTGGCCCGGAAAGCGGCCGGTGAACCGGAAAAGTAGGGGGATCCCATGCACTACCCGTTCGCGGACGCGGCACCGTTGCGCTGCCCGGCCGAGTTCGCCCGGCGGCAGGACGAGGAGCCCGTCGGCCGCGTGCGCCTCGCGACCGGCGAAGACGCCTGGCTCGTCACGCGCTACGCCGACATCCGCGCGCTGCTGACCGATCCGCGGTTCCGGCCGTGGCTGCCCGGCACGCCCGCGACCGAGGGCGGTGGCCTGCTCTTCACGATGTCCGGCCCGGAACACGCCCGGCTGCGGCGCGCCGCGGCCCAGGCGCTGACCCCGCGCCGGGTGGAGCGGCTGCGTCCCCGAGTCGAGGCGCTCGCGGCGGAGTCGGCCGCGAAGTTCCTCGCGCAGGGGCAGCCCGCCGACGTGCTCGCCGGCTACGCGGTCCCGTTCGCGTTGGCGGTGCTCAACGAGCTCCTCGGCGTCCCACCGGAGGCCCGGGACGACCTGCGGGCGTGGGCCGACGGCGTCGTCGCGGTGTTCACGGCGCCGGACTACGCGGAGATGGCCGAGGCGGCCCGGAACCTGGGCGAGTACCTCGCCGAGCTCGTCGAGGCGAAGCGGCGCACACCGGGCGAGGACCTGCTGACCGGGCTCCTCCAGGCGGAGGTGAGCCCGGAGGAGGTCACGCAGCTGGCGTTCGCGATCCTGATCGCCGGCTACGTCCCGGCGGCCAACGCCCTGGCCACGGCGGTGCTGCGGCTGGCGGCCGAGCCGGCCCTCCCCCGCGACCCGGCCTCGATCCCGGCGGTGCTGGAGGAATTGCTGCGCCAGGACCCGGGCTCGGCCGCCGACCAGGGCCGCGTGGCGGTCGAGGACGCCGAGATCGGCGGCGTCCCGATCCACGCGGGCGACTTCGTGCTGGGGGCCTTGCGGGCGGGCAACCACGACACTCGCCGGTTCCCCGCCCCGGAGCGGGTGGATCCGGCACGGGAGCCGGGGCACCTGGCTTTCGGCCACGGCCCGCACCACTGCCTCGGCGCGGCCCTGGCCCGGTCGGAGCTGCGGGCCGGAGTGACGGCGTTGCTGTCGGCAGCGCCCGAGCTGCACCTGGCGGTGCCGGTCGGCGAGCTCGAGTGGAGGCGGATGTTCGTGTCCCTGCACGGCCCGGCGGCGGTGCCCCTCCGGTGGTGACGCCCGCCTCGGGGCAAGGTGACGCAGCGCCAGGGCTTGCGCTGCAGCAGCAGCGCGGCCGGCGTCCGCTCGCACCCCCGACCTGCCCGACGTAGGCCGCAACGTGCAGGACCACACGGGCTGCTTCGGCAGCGGCTTCCCCGTCACTCCGAACGGAGCGCGGGTCCTCCTCGGTCTGTCCGAAGAGGACCCGCGGCCGCTCAGCGGGGCAGGACGAGGTGCTCGGCGATGGCGTACAGCTCCGCCCGCGGGCCGGGGCCCGCGACGGCGATCGGTGCGCCGTGGACGGCCTTGAGGATCCAGAGCGTGTGGTAGCCCTTCTCCTCCTCGTAGCGGGTTTCGTGCCCCTGGACCCGTTCGCCCGCGGTGCCGCGCACCCGGTCGGCCTCGTCGCTGCGCACCTGGATCGGCGGCAGGGTGCTGCACGTGCCCACCGAGTAGCTCGTGCGCGCCCCGCCCGGGCCGTGCTCCTCGATGTCGAACGTGCACATCCGCCGGCCGTCGGGCAGCTTGCCGAGGCCGAACGCCGGGGCGACGGTGGTCGTGCCGGGGAAGGTGACGTTCTCCGCGACGCGGCGGCCCGCGTCGGTCAGCTGCTGCGCCGACGCCGTGCTGCCCGGCTGCGCGGCCACGTTGACGTACAGCGAGCCGCCGGCGGGGTGGGTCAGGTACACCTCGTAACCGCCCGGGCCGCCGGAGTTCGAGCTCTCCACCCCCGCGCGCCCGCCGATGGTGACGGGCCGGCCCGGACCGGACTTGAAGGCGGCGCCACTGATCGGCATCGACCGCATTTCCTGGACGTCCACGAGCAGGACCTGACGCCCGGACGTGACGGTCAGCATGTACTCGCCGCCGTAGACCGGCTGGTCGGGGTTCGCCGCGCTGCCCCCGATGTTGATCCGGCGCACCAGGTAGCCGGCCTTGCCCGGCGGCAGCCAGCCGAGCGAGTAGGGCATGGCCAGCTCGGCGATGCCGGGCTTGGCCGGCGCCTCGGCGGCGGCCGGAGCACTGCTCGGGCCGGCGCCCGTGGCCACCCGGTTGTCCGGCTCGGACCGGTTCAGCGCGACGACGGCGACCGCGCCCAGCGCGAGCAGGACCACCGCGGCACCGGCCGCGAGCGGACGGCTCACCACGGCGCGCCGCCGGTCGAGGCGCTCCCGCGTGGCCGCCAGCACCCGGTCGCTGTCGGGGACGTCGTGTTCGTGGGCGGCGAAGGTGTCCTTGATCAAGTTCTCGATCTCCATCAGCTCTCCTTGGCCTGGGCCATCCGGTCGAGGCTCAGGCCGTGTCTCAGGGTGGTCAGGGCCTTGCGGGAGTGGGCCCGCACGGTGGCCTGGGCGCAGCCGAGCAGGTCGGCGATGTCGGCGTCGGGGAGCTGCTCGTAGTACCGGAGCACGACGACCGCGCGCTGGCGCCGGGGCAACCGCGCCAGGCGCTGCCACATGTCCTCGCGTGCCGCGTGGTCCGACGCGAAGTCGTCCGGCCGGGCCTCGTCCGGCGGGTCGCCCACGGCGATCAGCCGCGCCGACCGGCTGCGCCGCCAGGACAGGTAGTCGTTGGTCACCATCCGCAGGACGTACCGGTCGGGGTGCTCGGCGTCGCTGATCCGCGACCACCGCCGGTACACCTTGACCAGCACGTCCTGCACCAGGTCGGCGGCCTGCTCGCGCTCCCCGGCCAGCATCGTCGCGTAGCGCAGCAACCGCGGCAGGTGCGCCCGGACGAAGTCTTCGTAGTCAGCCATCACTACGAAGACTGCTCCCGCGCACGATCCGTGTACCGCCACGCGGAACTTTCCGCGTTTCGGCTGACCAAGGCATTCAGGTTCGGCGGCGCAGCGGATAAGATCGCCCTGAGAGCGCTTCCAGAACCGGCCCGTCCCGTCCGCTGCCTGTTCTCGGAGGAACGCAGATGCACACCACCCGCCGATCCCGGCCGGCCGCCGTCGCCGGTGTCCTGGCCGTTGCGGCCGCCGCCGTCACCGTCGGCGCGGTTCCCGCCGCCCGCGCCGCGACGGGCTGCCGGGTCGACTACGCGGTCGCCGGCCAGTGGCAGGGCGGCTTCAGCGCGGACGTCGACGTCACCAACCTCGGCGACCCGGTCGCGAGCTGGCAGCTGACCTGGACGTTCCCCGCCGGCCAGCGCGTCACCCAGCTCTGGAACGGCACGATCGCCCAGTCCGGCGACCGGGTGACTGTCGGCAACGCCGCCTGGAACGGCTCCCTCGGCAGCGGCGCGAGCACCCGGTTCGGGTTCACCGGCTCGTGGACCTCCACCAACCCCGTCCCCGCCGGGTTCGCCGTCAACGGCACCCCGTGCAACGGTCCCGTCCCCCCGACGACGACCACGTCGCCACCGCCCGCGGACCCGCTGGCCGGGGCGTACACGGTGGGCCGGGTGAAGACCACGGCCGGTGCCGCGCAGTACACCTGGCCCGGCATCTCCTTCGAAGGCCGCTTCCGCGGCACCGGCGTCGACGTCCGGCTCAATGACACCCGGAACGACTACGACATCCAGGTCGACGGCACCACGGTCGCCACGCTGGTCACCCCGGGCCGCACCACGCGCCAGATCCGGGGGCTGACCGACGCCGAACACAACGTGCGGCTGGTCAAACGCACCGAAAGCCCGTGGGTCGCCGGCGAGTTCGACGGTTTCGCCGCGGCACCCGGCGGTGAGATCCTCGCGAAACCCGCCGCCCGCACCCGGCAGATCGAGTTCATCGGTGACTCCCTGACCGCGGGCTACGGCGACCTCTCCACCACCCGCGACTGCTCGGCCAACGGCGGGATCGACCGCAACACGAACACCGACATCAGCTACGGCGCCCTCACCGCCCACGGCTTGAACGCCGATTACCAGGTCAACGCGTACTCCGGCCGCGGCATGGTCCGCAACTACAACGGCGGCGACCCAGGGGCCGACTTCCGCACCTACTACGACCGCACCCTGCAGAACGTTTCCGGCGACGTGTGGCACAACCCCGCCACCTGGCGGCCGCAGCTGGTCGTGGTCGCCTTGGGCACCAACGACTTCAGCACGGCGCTGCACTCCGGTGAGCCGTGGACCGCCGACAGCCTGATCGCCGCGTACCAAAGCGCGTACCAGGGTTTCCTCGACAAGCTCCGCGCGCAGTACGGCACCGGCACGATCATCGTCGTCGGCGCGACGAACCTGTTCGCCACCCAGGCCCAGCAGGTCGTCACCGACCGCAACGCCCGCGGCGACAGCCGGGTCCGGTTCTGGAACTTCGACGACCCGCGCCTGGACCACCTCGGGTGCGACTGGCACTTCTCCCGCAACGACCACCGCATCATTTCCGGGCTGCTCACCGACTACCTCGCCACCCTCCCGCTCACGTGGTGAGCCGGCAACCAATCCTCCCGTTCAGGCGTGTACCTCCCGCATGCAGGGAAACAAGGGAGGGCCAGCATGACCTTACGAAGATCGCTGACGTTGCTCACCGTCGCGCTCGCGCTCACTGTCACCGACAGCGCGATCGCGGCAGCGGAAACGCCTGGTCAACAACGTTCCGAGGTGACGTTGTCCGCGACGTCCTGGGGTTACGTCGACTCGGCGGCACCGACGACCACCTACTTCAAGCCGGGCGACCGCCTGCCGATCGGCACCTGGGACACCACACCGCACCGCCAACGCTCGTATGTGGACTTCGACCTGAGCTCGCTGCGGGGTGCGCCGTTCACGACGGTGCTGCTGTCGGCCGGCGAGACGCACTACGTCGACTGCGACAGCCGCGCCACCGAGGTGTGGCGGACCTCCGCCTACACCCAGCAGTCGGCCTGGCAGAACCGCCCGGCGGAGCAGACCCGGGTGGCGTCCAGGGGTGGTGACGGCACCTGCATCGACAACCACGCCACGTTCGACGTCACCTCCGCGGTGCGGGACGCGGTCGCCCACAAAGCGCGTCACCTCACGCTGGGCTTCCGCGTCGCCGAAGCCCACGAGGCGGACCCGGCGTTCTACCGGCTGATCGAGGCTCCGCCGACGCTGCGGGTCGTCAACAACGCGCCGCCCGCGAAGCCGACCGATCTCCGCGCCAACGACGCACCCTGTGCCAAGAACGGCACCGGAGCGCTCGCGAGCTGGCAGCTGAAGCTGAGCGCGAAGGTGTCCGACCCGAACGGCGACCTGACGTCCGGGCAGTTCACGTGGTGGCCGGTGGCGAACCCGGCGCAACGGCACACGGGTGCCGGGTGGGGCGACCCCGCCACGGCGTACCCGGACACCTCCGACCTCGCCGACGGCACCTACGCGTGGGAGGTGTACGCCCAGGACAGCTGGGGGGCGAAGTCGGCCACGGCCGGCCCGTGCCGGTTCACCGTGGACAACACGGACCCGAACGCGCCTGCCGTCGTCTCCCCGACGTACCCGGCGGGCGCCGAGGGCGGCGGGATCGGGGTGGCGGGCACCTTCACCTTCTCCCCCAACGGATCCTCCGACGTCGCGAAGTACGACTACAACTTCGGCGGGAACACGCGGGAGATCGCCGCCGGCCCCGACGGCAAGGCCACCGTCGACTTCACACCGACGGCCGCCGGCTGGCAGTCGGTGGTCGTGCGGGCGTGGGACCGGGCGGGCAACCTCTCGCTGAGCACCTACTACACGTTCATCGTCAAGGAGACGCGGCCGACGGTCACGTCCGACCGCTACCCGCCGCAGGGCGGCCCGGACGGCGGCATCGGCGTGCCGGGCGTGTTCCGCTTCGCGCCGGGGATGCCGAACGTCGTGGCGTACGACCACCGGCTGGACGGCGGCGCGTCCGCCACGGTCCCGGCCGGCCAAGGTGGCGTCGCCGAGGTGACGATCACACCGGCCACCGGCGGTGAGCACGTGCTGTTCGTCCGCAGCACGGACGCCTCGGGCGGGAAGTCGCCGGAGCGGGAGTACCGATTCTTCGTCGATGCTTCACCGGTGGTGAGCGGGCCCGAGAACGTCGACCTGGGCACCTCGGCCACGTACACGGCAGCCCCGAGAATGCCGCACGTCGCCGAGTACGACTACTGGTTCGCCAGTGCCGAGAGTACGAAGTGGACGGTCAAGGCGAAGGCCGACGGAACCGCCGCGCTGCCGGTCGAGTTCACCTCGGCCGACCAGACCCTGCTGCGGGTCCAGGCCCGCGACGCGTCCGGCGGGCTGTCCCCGGTGGCGGAGAAACGGCTGTCGCTCAACACCTGGCGGCCGGAGATCGGCTACCAGGGCGACATCGGGACGGAGGGCCGGGCCACCACGTTCACGTTCACCACCCCGATGCCGAACGCGGTGGAGTTCGAGTACTGGCTGGCGGCGGACCCGGCGACCAGGTGGACCGTGCCGGTCAGCGGGACCACCGCGACGGTGAGCTACACCCCGCCGAAGATCGGCGACTACGAGATGCTGGTACGGGCAAGGAACACGGCGGGTGTGTGGTCGTCGACGGACAACATCACCTGGACGGTGACGAACGGGCCGACGGTGACCTCGAAGGAGTTCCAGCCGAACGCCCGGGTGTTCCCCGGGACCTTCGCGTTCGAAGCCCGCCAGCCGGGCGCGGTGACGTTCGAGTACTCGTTCGACTGGGGTCCGTTCCAGCAGCTGGCCGCCGAGAACGGACGCGCCGCGCTGCCCTGGACTCCCCCGCTCCCCCCGGACGGCTGGGCCTCCCACAACCTGCGGGTGCGCACGGTGACGGCCGGCCAGGTGTCGTCGCAGGAGAGCACGTACTACTTCAACGTGTTGAGCGCGCCGTACGTGTCGTCTCGGGAATACCCGGAGGGCGTGTGGTCGGGCGGTGCCGGTGTGCCGGGGACGTTCACCTTCACGCCGGGCATGCCGGGCATCGTCTCGTACACGTACTCCATCCGGAACGACCGGGGTGTGGAGACCGCGGAGACCACCGTGCCGGCGGACGGCGCGGGCGCGGGGACGATGACGTGGACCCCGCCCGAGCGAGGCACCTACGCGGTGTTCGTCCGAGGCAACACGGCGGACGGCGGCAGGTCGGGTGGCATCGGGTACTCGGTGTACGTCCACTGACCGCGTGAGCCTGCGGCCCTGCTCCCCCCTGGGGAGTGGGGCCGCATGCTCGACCACAGTACGACGCAACGACATTCCGGCGGGTGGCATCCGACCGGTCTTCGCCGGCCGGGCTCAACCGTGCACCAGGCTGCGTGAGCGCATCGCGTTGGCCACCATTGCCACGCCCTCCTCGGTGAACAGGGACTCCGGGTGGAACTGGACGCCCTCGATCGGGAACTCGCGGTGCCGGACGCCCATGACCTCCCCGGACGGCGACCAGGCCGTCACCTCCAAATCGGCCGGCAGCGAGGCCGGGTCGATCACCAGGGAGTGGTAGCGGGCCACCGTCAGCGGGGTGCGCAAGCCCGCGAAGACACCGCGGCCGTCGTGGGTCAGGGGTGTGCACTTGCCGTGCATCGGCTCCCCCGCGTGGATGATCCGGGCCCCGAACGCCGCGCCGATCGCCTGGTGGCCCAAGCACACTCCGAGGATCGGCACCCGCCCGGCCAGGCTGCGGACCAGATCCACCGAGATGCCCGCGTCCGCCGGGTCGCCGGGGCCGGGTGAGATCAGCACCAGGTCCGGCTCGAGCGCGGCGACGTCGGCCACCGAGATCTCGTCGTTGCGGTGGACCTCGCACTCCGCGCCGAGATTTCCCAGGTACTGCACCAGGTTGTAGACGAACGAGTCGTAGTTGTCGAGCACGCAGATCATGCCGCCGCCCCTTCCACCGTCACCCCGAGGGCCCGGGCGCCGGACCCGAGCTTCGCGAGGCACTCCGCGTACTCCTCGGCCGGGTCGGAGTCGTGGACGATGCCGCCGCCGGCCTGCAGCCGGACCTCGCCGTCGACCCACACCATGCTGCGGATCGTCAGGTAGAGGTCCACGTGGGACACCCCGAACGAGCCGACCGCGCCCGAATACAGCCAGCGCCGACGCGGCTCCAGGGCATCGATGAGCTCCATCGCGCGCACCTTCGGCGTCCCGGTCATGGTCCCCGCCGGGAACGTCGCCCGGATCAGCTCGGCGGTGCCACGCCCCTCCGACGGCTCGCCCCGGACGTCCGACGTCAGGTGCATGACGTGCGAGTACCGCTCGACGGCCAGCAGCCGCTCCACCGACACGCTGCCGGGGCGGCAGACCCGGCCGAGGTCGTTGCGGGCGAGGTCGACCAGCATCCGGTGCTCGGCCAGCTCCTTCACCGACGAACGCAGGTCGTCCTCGGCGAGCCGGTCGGCGTGGCCGTCGCGGCCCCGCGGCCGGGTGCCGGCCAGCGGGCGGATCAGCGCCCGGCCGCCCGAGAGCGTCAGGCACGGCTCGGGCGACGCCCCCATGGCCTCGAACTCCGGCCCGCCGTACCAGAAGTGGTACGGCGACGGGTTGATCTCCGTCAGTCGCTTGTAGACAGTCAATCCGTCCACTGTGGCCGGTGCGGTCCAGGCGTTGGACAACACGAGCTGGAAGACGTCGCCGTCGAGGATGTGCCGCTGCGCACGCCGCACGGCGTCGACGTACTCGTCGTAGCCGAAGCCGAACTTCCCGGTGCCCACCGCGACCGCCCCGAGCGGGGCGACGACGAGCCGGTCGAGCGTGCGGGCGACGAGCTCGGCCGCCTTGCGCGCGGCCGCGGGTGTCGTGCCGCGGCCGATCACCCGCCCCTCGGTGACCAGCACCTCGGGCAGGAAGAACTCGTACACCGGACGCCCGCCCGACGGGTGGCGGCTGGGCAGCCGCTCGAAGTCGCGCGCGGCGTCATAGGCCAGGAAGCCGTACCAGGCCGCCTCGGCGTCGGCCAGCTCCGGCGGCAGGTCCAGCCCGGCCAGCAGGTCCACCGCCGCGGTGAGCGGGGCGGGCCCGTCACCGCCGGGGTGCGACAGGACGGCGAGCTCGCCCGCGGCCAGCACCGCGTCCCGGCCGCCCGGCCCGGCGGTGAGCATGACGCGCCCCGCCGGACGCAACGCCGCCGCGGCCGCCACCGGGTCCACCGGGGACACCAGCGGGACGACGTGGCGGTGCAGCCGGGCTCCGGGCGACAGCGCGGACGTGATCATCGCGCGCCCGCCGGCACCCGGAACTGCGTCCGCTCGTGGGCGCCGACGGGCTTGCCCATGGCGTAGCGGAACGCGGCGAGCTGGATCGCCCGCGGCGGGCAGCCTTCGACGAAGATGCCCAGATCCCGGCTTTCGTACAGGCAGTTGCCGACGAGCACCACTTCCCCGCGCAAGGGTGGCACCTCGACCTGGGGCCCGGAAATGACCGTCAGCTCCCCGTCCCACTCGCACAGCTCCCCGGCCAGCGCTTTCATCGCCCCGGCGACGAACCGGCTGCACGCCGGGCAGGCGTTCTCGGCGTAGACGTGGATCCCTTCGCGCGGCACGACGATCTCGACCGGCGCCTTCACCATGTCGAACGCCAGGTCCTCGAGCGGGGTCCCGAGCAGCTCGATGTCGTCCAGGGACAGCGGCCCCATCCCGCGCGAGTGGGCGTCCCGCAGGTAGGCGACGCTGTCCGGGTCGAAGCCGGCCAGCGTGCCGACGGCGACGTCGAGCGCGACGGCGTTGCGGCTCGCGGCGAGGAACCCGGCCTCGCGGGCCTGCCCGTCCATCGGGTAGTTGCCCTCGATCACCGTGGTCCCGTCGCACACCACCAGGTCCTGCGGGCGCATCAGGTTCAGGTCCACAGTGGACTCGTCGACCCCCGCCATGTGCACGATCCGGGTCGTGTACCCGGGCAACAGCCCCACCAGGTTCTTCATCGCGTTCGAGTAGACGACGCTCGCGTGCGTGCGCAGCTGCGGGACGCCGATGAAGTAGTCGCAGTCCAGGATCAGCTCGGGCACGGCGATCGGCACCCGCAGCGACGTCGCCTCCGGGATGCCGGTGATGCGCAGCGGCAGGTCGTCGAAGCTGACGACCCGGGCGTACTTCGCGGCCTCGTGGTCGCCCAGGATTTCGTAGATGGCGTGCGTGCGTTCGGCGATCACCGGACGCGCCCCGTGCTCGGCGACCACGCGGGCGATCGCGGCCAGCAGTGCCGGCCGCACGTGGAACCCGGGTGCCGTCTGGAACAGGTTCGGCTTGATCAGCACCTCCGCGCCGGCCGGCAACCCGGACAGCGGGCCGCCGAGCAGGGCCAGGAGCCGGTCCAGGCCGGCCGGCACGTCGGCGTCTTCACCGACGGCCGTGAGGGCGACCGCCTCAGTCATCGGTGTCCTCCACCGCGATGACGCGCGCCGGGGCGGCCTCGGCGCCCGCCACCTTGGTCGGCAGCGCGATCAGCTGGACGACCGGGCGGGTCAGCTCGTGCAGGTTGGTCACGTACTCCAGCAGCGGGATGCCGGCGGCGAGCAGCGCGTGGTGCACCGGGGACTCCGCGTCGCCGGGCCGTTCGGTGAGGCAGTCGAACCCGATGAGGCAGGCGCCGTTTTCGATGGCCCACCGCGCGGCCGAGGGCGTCAGGTAGGGCGGGCGGTCCCAGTAGTCGGGGCGGCCCCAGTTGTGCCGCAGGTAGTCGGTGCGGATGAGGAGCCGGTCGCCGGGCTGCCACACGGCCCGCAGCGTCTTCTCGAGGTCTTCGCCGGTCACTTCGTCGAGTTCGCCCTTGAAGGACAGGTCGGCGACGCAGGCCCGGCCGATCAGCGTCTCGAGGGGCACCTCGTCGATGCCTTCGGTGCCGGGGAAGAAGTGCAGCTTGTACTCCATGTGCGTCCCGTTGTGCGGGAACACGTGCAGGTAGGAGAACGTGCGCTTGGTGCCGTACGGGTCGGTCTCCGGTGTCATCGAGCGTTCGCTGACGAACTTCGGGAACCAGTCGGCGGGGTAGGACGGCATTCCGTCGTAGAAGCCGTGCGTGAGGTCGACGAATCGGGGCACCGGGGTTCTCCTTGCTCAGCAGGTGACGAGACAGGTGTTGCGGACGTCGGGGTTGTTGATCATCGTGATGACCGTGGTGCCGCCGGGCGGGATGGCGCGGACGCCGCCGCCGGACAGCCCCGTCGGCGTCATGAACGCCGCCCACAGCGCGTACCACTCGGAACGCTCGCCGGTGCCGGGGTCGATCACCGCCTCCAGGTTGGGCCGGACGATCTCCTGGACCAGCGAGCCGGTCCGCGAACCGGCTTCGAGCGTTTCCCGCCAGGTCGCCGCGTCGACCTCCGGGCCGATGACGACGCCCTGGCCGCCGTACAGGCCGGTCGGCTTGAACACCAGCCGGTCCTGCCGCTCGAGGCACTCCTCGATGCGGCCGGCGTCCGGGCCGGCACCGGGGCGGCCGAGCATCCGGCTCCACGGCAGCACGCGCTCGATCGCCGCCCGCTCGGCCGGCTCGAAGGTGCCGGCGAACTCCGACAGCATGGCGAGGGTGCCCTTGTTGCTGAACACGTTCGTCGGGGTCCAGACGACGACCTGGCCGTTCTCGTGCGCGCGGAACACCGGTTCCAGCAGCGCGTCGCAGTCCGGGTGCGCCAGCATCTCCTCGAGGCCGTAGTAGCGCAGGATGACGTCGACCGGTGTGCCGTCGAGGTACGGCTTGCCGGAGCGGAACTCCAGGTCGCCGATCTCCCCGACCCGGCACTCGACGTCGTTCTCCGCCAGCAGTTCCGCGATCGCCCGGCGCTGGTGGCCGTAGGTCGTCATCCCGCCGGGGCCTTCGACGATCGCGACCACCGGCTCGCCGGCGCCGATCGGCTTGCCCGCGGAGCGCAGCGCCGCGGCGAGGTCGGAGCCCATGTCCAGGAACCCGAGGCCGTGCTCGGCGGCGAACTCGGCGACCGCCGGGACCCGCAGGTACGCCTTGGGCAGCGTGCCCACCATGTCCAGGCCGCCGAGCGCGCTGCCGATGTTGTACTCCAGCAGCTTGAACGCCGTGCCGTCGTAGTAGACGTCGGCGCGGCCGTAGAGCGGCGGCGGTCCTTCGCCGAGCAGCCGGGTCATCAGCGCGGCGTGCCGGTCGTCGATGCCCAGCGCCCGGCGGAACCGGTCGAAGTCGCCGTCGAACAGCCGCCGCGGCAGGGCGCAGACGAGCTCGTAGACCGTGACGAGGTCCCGGCCGAACGCGCGGTACTCCGCCTCGTCGACCACGACCGGCCGCGGCAGCAGCCGGGGCCAGGAGAGCCGTTTGGTTTCCGACAGCTCCAGGCTCTCCCGGGCGTGGCGCAAGGGGCTCTCCGGGTCCGCGCAGGCGGCGAGGTAGGCCTTGGTGATCCGATCGGACCGTGCCGACATGGTTACCTTCCAGGGGTTTCAGGCGGAGACCGGGACGGGCGTCGCGCGGCGGGCCAGGATCACGCGGTACTGGAGGATGATCACGACGCCGAAGAGCAGGTAGATCCCGGCCATGCCCTGCGTGCTGACGATCGCGCTCAGGCTGATCAGGATCGAGTTGACGATCTGGCCGAACCGGATGTGCAGGTAGTAGGCGGCCAGGTACCGCGGCCGGCCGTCGTCCGGGGCCAGCTCGGCCAGCAGGGCCTGCTGCACCGGCAGGTTCATCAGCTCCCCGGCGGTCAGCACGACGACGGCGACGAGCAGCAGCCACGCGTCGTCGGTGACGGCGAGGACCGCGAACCCGCCCGCGTACAGCGTGATGCCCGCGTACAGGCGCGCGCGGTCCGGCATCCGCTTGAGCAGCGTGTTGACCACCAGCGCGAACGCGACGACCAGGACGGTGTTGACCGCCTTGAGCACGCCGAGCATCTCCACGCCGGTGACTTCGCCGAACGGGAACACCGGCTGCACCGGGAAGTCCGTCGCCAGCCGGATGCCGATCGCCGTGCTCAGCTGCCCTTCGAGGGTCAGGATCAGCGTGGCGGCGATGATCAGCCGGCGGAACGTGGCGTCGGCCAGCACCACCCGGTAGCCCTGGACGAACTGGGCGACCCCGGTCAGCTTGGTGGCCGGCCGGGGCGTCTCCGGCTTGGTCTCCGCCACGAGCGTGACGGTGACGGTGAGGGCGAACGCCATGCCGATCGCGCCGCCGAGGATCACCGCGCCGAAGTGGGTGCTGTACAGGAAGGCACCGAGCAGCGCTCCGGTGCCGAGCGCGAGGTTGATGACCCAGTAGTTGACCGTGTAGACGAACTTGCGCTCGTCCGGCGGTGTGACGTCGATGATCGTCGCGTCGTTGGCGGGCAGCGCGAGGTTCGTCCCGAACTTGACGACGGCGTAGCTGAAGTAGACGGCGAGCGCGCCCCAACCGGCGTAGTAGGCAACTGCCATCAACGCGAGGAACCCGGTGCCGACGACGTCCCCGACGACGAGCACCGGACGGCGGCCCCAGCGTTCGGACAGGTGCCCGCCGGCGAGCATGCCGACCACCGCGAACGCGGCGAACACCAGGATCAGCGCGCCGGCGACCGCGACGCCGACGTGCGCGGCGAGGTAGATCGCGATGAAGGTGAGGATCATCGCGTCGATCAGCTTGTGCACGAACGCGAGGCCGATCCGGACCCGGACGTTGCGGTGCAGGGCGAAGAAGGCCCTCATCGGACTTCCACTTCGATCAGGGCGCGGACGTGGTCCGCGCGGGCTTGGGCCTCCGCCGCGTTCGCGGAGCCGGTGAGGATGACGAACCCGTGCCGGGTCTTCGAGCTGACCGTCTCCGGCAGGACGTCGCCGGGCGCGAACGGGAAGCTCAGGGTGTCCACGTAGTCCAGTGCGCGGGCGGCGTCGAGCCCGGTCACCGACCGCAGGACTCCCGGGGGGAAGGAGAAGTACGCGATGTGCCCGACCGGGCCACCCGGCTCCGGCAGGGACGTCCGCCCGGCGAGCGCGGCGAACATCGCGCGCTTGACGTCGAAGCCGCGCGCGTGCCCGATGATGTCCGGGATCTTGTCCCCGCCCAGCCGGGCCTGCGACTCCACGATCCGCGGGCCGTCCGCGGTGTGGATCACCTCGGTGTGCGCCGGTCCGCACTGGTAGCCGACGGCGTCGAGCAGCTCGACCGCGAGCGCGGCGACGGCTCGCGTCCGCGCCGTCTCGGGTTCGCCGAAGAGGTGCCCGCGTTCGACGAAGTGCGGCAGCGGGCCGAGCAGCTTGCGCGTCACGCCGAGGACGTGGTGCTCGCCGCGCACGGTCATCGTCTCGACGCTGAACTCGGGTCCGCGCAGGTACTCCTCGACCAGCAGCGGCCCGGAGTAGGCGAGCGCGGCCAGCTCGTCGCCCCACCCGGGCAGCTCGGCGGGGTCGGTGAGCAGCCGCGTCCCGCGGCTGGCCGACAGCGCGGCCGGCTTCACCACGACCGGCAGCGTGAAGCCCGCCAGCAGGCGTTCGACGTCCTGCCAGCGGTCCGCGACGGCGAACCGGACGGTGGAAATGCCCTTGTCGCGCAACAAGGTCCGCATGGCGAGCTTGTCGTTGAGCAGGACCACCGACCGCGGTGAGTTGACCGCCACGCCGAGTTCGTCGGCGACCTCGTAGGCGAGCTGCATGCTTTCCTCGCTGCCGACGTGCCAGACGTGCAGGGCACCGGTGTCCCGGACGGCCGCGCGGATCGCTTCGGCGTAGGCCGCGCGGTCGGTGAAGTCCACCAGCCACAGGCTCTCGGCCAGGCCCTCGACCTCCTTCAAGTACTCGGGGGCGGCCGCGCCGAACAGGCGCGCGGCCTCGGCCGGGTCCCAGATGGCGGTGATCCGGAAGCCCTCCGCACGCGCCTTGCCGAGGTACGCCTTGTAGGGCATGACCATCACGAGGTTCGGCATGTCTGCTCCTGTCCGGGCTCGGAGTGGCCCAGCCTCGCCGACGCGGCCATCAGTGCACCATCGGCGGCACATCGGCGCGGGTGCCGACCACGATCTGCTGGGCGGCGGCCTCGGCGATCCGGCCCGCCAGGTAGGCGTCACCGGCCGTCGCCAGGACGTGCCCGACCCGGTCTTCGTTGACCCGCAACGGATCCACCCGGCTACCGGGCTCCACGGACACGACGGCCTCGCGCACCCCGGGCAGCGCGGCGGCGATGACCCGGCCGGTCACCTCCGTCACGACGCCGGGATCGGCGGTGAGGTAACGGATCGCCGCGCCACCCTGCGGCTCGGTCACGACGTCGCCGACGGACTCGCCGAGGTACTGGCGGATCAGCAGCTCCATCGTGGACCACCCGAAGCTGTGGTCCATCAGCTCGGTGATCCGGTCGCCCGCCGGGCGCGGGTTGATCTCGACGAGCTTCGGGCCCGCGCCGGTGTACTTGATTTCGACGTGCGCGAGGCCGAGATCGAAGCCGACGGCCGTGGTCGCGGCCACGGCGGCCGACTCCAGCTCGCGCCGGACCGGGTCCGGCAGCGCGGTCGGGAAGCTGTGCCCGAGCTCGATGAACCGGTTGCGCCCGCCGAGGATCTTGTCGGTCACCCCGAGCACGCGGACGGTCCCGCCCTCGGCCAGGACCTCCACACTGACCTCGAACCCGACGAGGCATTCCTCGACGAGCACCTCGGGTGAGCGGGCCTGACCACGGCGGTTGGTCGTCGCCGAGCGGATCGCCGTGAACGTCCCGGTGACCTCGTCGGGCGTGGTGCAGCGGACGACGTGCGCGCCGCTGGTCTCGTCCACGGCTTTGACCACGCACGGCAGCCCGATCTCTTCGGCGGCCCGGACGGCCTCTTCGGCGGTCGTCACGACGCGGAACTCCGGGACGGGCACGCCCCGGTCCGCCCACCGCCGCCGCTGCGCGGCCTTGTCCCGCGCGATCCGGACGGCGGCCGGATCGGGGCCGGGCAGGCCGAGCTGGCGGGCCGCCTCGGCGGCCGGGATGACCTCGTACTCGGCCACCGAGAGCAGCGCGTCGAGCGGCTTCGCGGCGTCGACCGCCTTCACCGCCTCCAGCAGCGGTTCCAGCTCGTGGGTCGGACAGGCCACGACCTCGTCGACGCACGTTTCGAGCACTTCGGTGCCGCCCGGCGTCGCGTGGTAGCGGTCCAGGCCGCAGCTGAAGAAGGTGACGTGCAGCCCCAGCCGGCGGGCCGCCCGCAGGGCGTCGAACCCGGACCCGGACCGGTTCGACTCGACGAACCCGATGCGTCTCATGGCCGTTCCCTCATTCGTAGTCCAGGCCCGGCGTCCGGGCGCGCTTCAGCTCGAAGAAGTGCGGGTTGCGGGAGAGCGCGACCACGCCGTCGAACAGGTCGACGGCGTCCTGCCCGCGCGGGATGGCGTTGAGCACGGGCCCGAAGAAGCCGGTGTCGTCGACGTGGATCGCCGGCGTGCCGAGGTCGGCGCCGACCGGGGCGAGCGCCTCGGCGTGGCTCTTGCGCAGGGCTTCGTCGTACTCGGTGCTCTCCATCGCGTCGATGAGCCCGGCCGAGAGGCCGGTCTCGGCCAGTGCCTGCGCGACGACGTCGGGAAAGTCCTTGTTCCGTCCCTTGTGGATCCGGGTGCCGAGCGCGGTGTAGAGGTCGCGCAGCACCTCCTCGCCGTGCTGCTGGGCGGCGGCGACGCAGACCCGGACCGGGCCCCACGAGCGGTCGCAGAACTCGCGGTACCACGGCTCGAGCTCGCGGTCCTCGTTGAGCACGCCGAGGCTCATCACCCGGAACCGCAGGGTGAGGTCCCGGTGCGGCTCGACCTCGAGGATCCACCGCGAGGTGATCCAGGCGAACGGGCAGGCCGGGTCGAAGTAGAAGTCGATCTTCACGGGTTCCTCTCCGGGGTGTGCAGCCAGCCGAACTCGTCGGGCGCCTGGCCGTACTGGATGTCCAGCAGCGTGTTCAGCAGATGCCGGGTGACCGGGCCCGTGGTGCCGTCGCCGACGGCCCACTCGCCCTCCGGCGTGACCGCGTGCCCGACCGGAGCCAGCGCGCGGGCGGTGCCGCACGCGAACGTCTCGGTGATACGCCCTTCGCGGCACCCACGCTCCCAGTCTTCGAGCGTGACCGGCTCTTCGGCGACGCCGTATCCGAGCCGCGCGGCCAGCCGCAGGATCGAGTCGCGGGTCACCCCGGCCAGCAGCGTCCCGCTCAGCGGCGGCGTCACGAGCCGGTCGCCTTCGACGAAGAACAGGTTGGAGCCGCCCACTTCCTCGACGTACCGGCGTTCGCGCGCGTCCAGCCAGGCGACCTGGTGGCAGCCGTGCGCCGCGGCCTCCCGCTGCGCCAGGTAGGACCCGCCGTAGTTGCCGCCGCACTTGATCGTCCCGGTGCCGCCGTCGGCCGCGCGGACGTACTCCGGGGACGCCCACAGCCGGATCGGCTCCGGTTCCGCCGAAGCGGGCCGGGCGGGGCTGCCGATGACCGCGAACAGGTACTCCTCGGCGGGCCGGTTCGACAGGTGCGTCTCGCTGGCGATCAGGAACGGCCGCAGGTAGAAGCTGTGCCCCCGCGTCCGCGGCACCCAGTCGCCGTCCACGCTCAGCAGTGCCTCCACGGCCGCGAGGAAGTCCGCCTCCGGCAGCTCGGGCATGGCCATCCGGCGGGCCGAGCGCGCGAACCGGGCCGCGTGGTCGCGCGGCCGGAAGAGGACGTGCTTCCCGTCCGGGCGCCAGAACGCCTTCAGCCCTTCGAAGATCGTCTGTCCGTAGTGGAACGCCATGGTGGCCGGGTGCAACGAGAACGCGGCGAGGGGCCGGCTCGTGGCATCGTGCCACCCGCGGCCGGCGGTCCACCGGGCGGTGACCATGTGGTCGGAGTAGAGCGAGCCGAAGCCCGGCATGCGCAGGAGTTCTTCGCGCTGCTCGGCGGGCATCGGGTCCCGCCGCTCGCGGGCGAAGTCCAGGGTCGTCATCGTCGCTCCTCGCGTTCGAAGCGGGCCAGGGCCCGGTCGGCCAGCGGGCCGGAAAGTCCGGTGTAGCCCGCCGGGTCCAGCAGGCCGGGGGAAACGTCGAGCAGGCCGGCCAGTTCCGCGCCGGTGCGCTCGGCTTCGGCGGTGGCCCCGGTCAGCAGGCGCTTGGCCGCGGCCTTGCCCAGCTTCGGGGCCAGGACGGCGGTGACGCGTTCGGAGACGATCGCGCCCCGGGTCAGCCGCAGGTTCGCCGCCATCGCCTCGGGGTGCACCCGCAGCGTCTCGGCCAGCCGGACGCCGTTCGCGGCGGCCCCGGCGGTGCTGCGCAGGGCGTCCCGCAGCGGCTGCCACTCCGCGTGCCAGCCGCCCGAGGACCGTTCGTCCTCGGCCGTCATCGACTGGAAAAGGACGACGGCGAGCGGCGGCAGCTGCCGGGCCGCGGTCGCCACCAGCGTCGCGAACACCGGGTTGTGCTTCTGCGGCATCGCCGAGGACGCCCCACGCCCGGGCGCGCGCTCCTCGGTGACCTCGCCGATCTCGGTGCGCGCCAGCACGAGGACGTCCGCGGCGATCTTGCCGAGCGCGCCCGTGGTGACCAGCAGTGCCGAAGCGACGTCGGCGATCGGCGTGCGGATCCCGTGCCAGGGCAGGGTTTGCGGGGCCAAGCCGAGCTTCTGCGCCACGCGGTCGGGTAGCTCCAGCGAGCCGGGTCCGTATTCCTCGTACGCGGCGAGGGTCCCGGCCGCGCCGCCGAGCGAGACCGGCAGGTCCGCGCGCGCCCGGCGCACCCGCTCGACGGCGTCGAGGACGAGGTGCAGCCAGGTCGCCGCCTTGAGCCCGAAGGTGACCGGCACGGCGTGCTGGGTCAGGGTGCGCCCGGCCATCGGCGTGTCCCGGTGCGCGCGGACGTGCCCGGCCAGGGTCCCGGCGGTCGCCAGCAGGTCCCGCTCGACGCGGTCGAGGGTGCTCGCGCAGAGCAGCATCAAGGCCGTGTCGAGGATGTCCTGGCTGGTGCTGCCGCGGTGGACGTACTCGGCGGCGGCCGGGTCGACCGCGGCGGTGAGCCCGGCGACGAACGCGACCACCGGGTTCGCCGTCTCGCGCACTCCCGCGGCGATGGCCTGCGGGTCGAGGTCGGACGCGGCCACGGCCCGGACGGCTTTCGCCGCGGTCGCGGGGATCGCACCCAGCTCGGCTTGGGCTTCGGCGAGGGCGGCCTCGACGTCGAGCATCGCGGTCAGCAGCGCGTGGTCGTCGACGAGCCCCCCGGCGCCGGTCGCGGCCCACGCGGGCGCGAGCAGGTCACTCATGCGGTCCTCCCCAGGTCGTCGTGTTCCACCGCGAGCCCCAGGCACGACCGCGCGATGGCATCGGAGTCGCCGAGGATCACCGAGTTGACACCCGGCCGGATGCCCGCCGCGGTCACCCAGTGCACCGCCTCGGTCGGGACGCCGAACGCGAACCGCCGCGGGTGGGGCCGGCCTTCCGCGTCCACCACGTGGTACGGCCGCCGCGTGACGGCCAGCCCGCCCGTCTCGAACTCGCCGATGCGGTACGGGCGGCATTCGCCGCGGGCGAGCAGCGTCCGCAGCAGCGGGTCCGTCGTGCGCCGCAGGTCGGTGTCCGGCAGGCGCGCCTCGATCAGCGACTTCGCGCGGACGACGACGTCGGGGCAGGCGGCGGACCACGCGACGAACCGGCCGCCGGTGCCTTCGATCCGCAGGTCCGGGCCGAGCACCTCGAGCACGCCCGCGTCCAGCAGCGCGCCGAACTGCTCGACGCGTTCGGCGGGCGGCCCGATCGACAGGTACGCGTTGAGCGGCATGTACCAGCGCCGCAGGTCGTCGCGGTAGGAGGCGCCGGAGATCCCGCCGTGGTCGACGGCCAGCCGGATCTCGTTGCGCAGGTCGCGCAGCACGTCGGTGGCCGCCTTGAGCGGGCCGGTCAGGTTGCCCTGGTGCGCCTCGGCCAGTTCGATGTCCAAATAGGACCGAAGCCACCTGCGGAACGTCGCCGTCGAGGCGAGGTCGGCGGCGGAGTACGGCGCCGCGACCGTCCGCCAGTCCCAGCTCCGGTCGAGCCCGAACTTGGCCAGCACGATCCGCTGGGCCTCGGTTTCCCGCACCGCCAGCGGATCCGCGAGCACCTCCGCGGGGCCGGCCGCGGCGAACGCTTCGGTGAACTCCTCGGCGTCGCATTCGCAGCCCCGCTCCCGCACGAGGGCGGCGTAGAAGACCGTGCGGACCTCCTGGTCGATCAGCGGCCAGACGTCCCGGCGGAAGTCGGCGCCGTCCCGCAGCCGCTCGATCACCGCGGGGGTGAGGAACCGCGGTTCGTGGCGTCCGGACGCGCCCTTCTCGTTGCGGGCGCGCGCCTGGTACGGGACCCCGCGCCGCGATCCGGTGACCAGCCGCGGTTCCCGTCCGGACGGCACGTACGCCAGCGCGCCACCCGGCTCGCGGGTGAACCGGCCGCCGCGCCCGAGCGTGAGCAGGGCCAGGTGGTCGAAGAAGTTCAGGCCCATCCCGCGCAGGAGCACCGGCTCCCCCGCGGGCACCTCGTCCGTCGGCTCGTCGGCCGGGTTGCCCGGCCCGAAGTAGCGCAGGCCGTGGCGCTCCGCGTACCGGCTCAGCTCCGCTTCGGCCGGGGTGAGCTCGTGCGGCTGGTGCCCGAGCGCGAGCACGACGGCGGCCAGGCCGGCGAGGACCGTGCCGTCGTCCAGCACGACGTCCTGGCGGCCGGCGTCGCCGTCCCGGACGTCGACCGCCCGCGCCTGGTGGGCCACGAACCGCAGTGACGGCGGTGCGGTCCGCGTGATCCGCCGCCGTGTCCAGCGCAGGTAGGTGCCGTAGAACGCCCGCGACGGGTAGTCGTCCGGGCCGAGCACCTCGGCTTCGGCCCGGACGGCGTCCGGGACGTCCGGGCTGCCGAGCAGGGCGATCGAACGCGCCCACTCGTACAGGCTGGGACCGCGCACGACCGGGCCCGCGCAGTCGACCGTCTCGTCGACGAACATGGTCACCTGGCCGGCGACGGTGTTCATCAGCAGCAGGCGGTCCTGCGTGCTGCGCCACACCTGGCCGCCGTCGGCCAGCCGCGGGTCGACGAGGTGCACCACCAGCCGGCGGCCGGGTGGCACGAGCGAGGCGGCGTTGGCGCTCACCCGTTCCGCGACCGACAACCCGCGCGGGCCGAGCCCGACCACCGCGATCTCCGACGTCTCCCCGAACACTGTCTCCCACTCCCGGTGATTTGGTCAGCGTCTCTGCAGGCTCCGGCCGAGCCCGGCCGCGACGCCGGCGAGGCGGGTCATGAGCCCGGCGAACTGCTCCGGCCGCAGCGCCTGCTTCGCGTCGCACAGGGCCTCTTCCGGCCGGACGTGGACGTCGATCAGCAGCGCGTCCGCCCCGGCCGCGACGGCCGCGAGCGAGAGCGGCTCCACCAGCTCCGGCCGGCCGCCCGAGTGGCTCGGGTCCACGATGACCGGCAGGTGGGTGCGCTGCTTCCACAGCGCCACCGCCGTCAGGTCGAGCGTGAACCGTGACGACGGCTCGAACGTGCGGATGCCGCGCTCGCACAGCACCACCTGGTCGTTGCCTTCGAGCAGCAGGTACTCCCCGGCGGACAGGGTTTCCTCGACGGTGCAGCCGAACCCGCGCTTGAGCACCACCGGCAGGCCGCTCTGGCCCACCGCGCTCAGCAGCGCGAAGTTCTGCATGTTCCGCGCGCCGATCTGGAAGCCGTCCACCACCTCGGCCAGCCGCTTGACGTGTTCCGGGTCGACGACCTCGGTGACGAACGGCAGTCCCGTCTTCGCCCTCGCCTCGGTGAGCAGCTCCAGGCCGCTGAAGCCGAGGCCCTGGAACGCGTGCGGCGACGTGCGCGGCTTGAAGGCCCCGCCGCGCAGGCCGACGGCGCCGTGTTCGGCGACGAGCTCCGCGGTGGCGAGCATCTGCTCCGGCGTCTCGACCGCGCACGGGCCGGCGATCACCGCGACCGAGCCGTCCCCGATCGTGGCCGGGCCGAGGGAGACCGCGGTGCCGGCCGGGCGGAGCTCCCGGCGGCCCAGCCACGCCTCGCCGCCGCGCGGCACGCGCCGGGTCGGCGGCGGCAGGTCCGGCGCCGCGGCGAGCAGCCCGTCCCCGTCCACTCCGGACACCGGCAGGACGTGCCCGGCGCCGAGCCGGTACAGCTGGGTCGGCACGCCCGCGGACTCCAGGTACCGCAGCCAGACGCCGACCCCGGCGGGGGTCACGGTCTCATCGAACACGAGCAGGAAGTCTTGGTCGGTCACGGCGATCGTCTCTTCTCGAGAGGGGTTCACGCCAGCGCGTCGACGGCGGCGAGGGTCTTGCCCCGGCGGTCGCGGACGTGCACGGCGAGGTCCTTGTACTTGTCCCGGAGGAAGCGCTTGAGCGACTTGCCGGTGACCCCGAGCGGGAAGTCGTCGCCGCCGGTGGCGACCTCGACCACGGCCAGTTCGGGTTTCCCGTTGGCCCGCAGGGCTTCGTTGGCCGCGAACAGCACCTTCTCCGCGTCCACGTCCCGGCCCGTCACGACGGCCACGGCCAGGTGTTCCCCGTCGTGGCCACCGGCCACCACGGTGCAGTCCTCGATGCCGGCGACCTCGTTGAGGATCAGTTCCTCCATCAGCACCGAATATCCGGGCCCGGCGGCCGTGTGCACGACGTCGACCGCGCGGTCGACCTGGTAGAAGTTGCCGTCCTCGTCGCGGTACGCGATGTCGCCGGTCAGCCAGTAGCCGGCGAGCTTGCTGCGGTAGTAGGTGTCCTGGTTCCCCCAGTAGCCCACGGTCATCGACGGCGGCTTCGCGCCGAGGAAGCCGTACTCGTACGGCTCGGCGAGCGTCCCGTTCTCCCGCACGATCGCGACTTCGGCGAACCCGACCGACTTGCCGACGCAGCGGTCGTTGCGCTCGGTCGCGAGGGTGCGCGGCTGCATGAGCACGCCCCAGCCCAGCTCGGTGGTGCCGAGCCGGTCCAGGAACGCGGCCGGCGGCAGCTCCGGCGATCGGCGGCCGAGGATGTCCTTCAGGTGCCGCTCGTGGATGGCGTCCGCCATGGACACCCAAATGTTCACCGAGTCGAGCGCACCCTTCGGCGTCTCGATCGCCGCGAGCTCCGGGTAGGCGTGGCCGAAGGCCATCACCATGGTCGGCCGGTGCGTCTCGACGGCTTCGGCCAGCTCGGCGCCGGAGACGTCCCGGTGGACGACCATCGGCTGCCCGCCCAGCACGGCGTAGGCGTTGAAGGACACACACCCCTGGTGCGACTGCGGGAGCGCGTTGAGGATGAGCGCATCCGGCTCCTCGTTGTAGTTCACCGCACGCCACTTGGGACCGTCCAAAATGGTCTTGTGCGTGTGGATGACCGGCTTCGGCAGGCCGGTGGTGCCGGAGGAGTGCATGAGGCCGACCGGGTCGTCCGGGTGGTGCCGGAACCGGTCGGCGTCCGGCAGCACCGCCGACGGCGGCCCGGACTGGTCGGTGTGCACCCAGTCCAGGTTCAGCCGGTCGAGGTCCGGGGTGATCCGGGCGAGCCGCTCGGCGTCGGTGTAGAGGCCGGTGGCGCCGCTGCGCTCGATCAGCGCGACGGCGCTGTCGCGCTTGGCGTTGCTGTTGATGAGCATGGAGATCGCGCCGATCTGCGCGAGTGCCGACAGGTGCAGGAAGTACTGGAGGGAGTCGGGCGGGAAGACGGCGACCCGGTCGTGCGGCCGCACCCCCCGTTCCAGGTACCAGACCGACCAGCTCTGCACCAGGTGGTCGAGGTCGCGGAGGCTGAACCAGTGCTTCGTTTCTCCGTCGGTGTACGGGATCGGCGTGAGCGAATGGATGAAGGGCTCGTCCGGGCGGGGGTTGAGCTCGAGCATGGCGGGCAGCAGGTTCCCGCCGCCGATGCTCGGGTCGGCGAGGACCTGCGCCCGCAGTTCCGGGCTCAGGACGGTCTGGTGCGTGAACTCCATGGCATCACTTTCTGCAGCGGGACCGCGGGCTTTTCGACTCCACCGCCGAGCGTGCCGGGTGTGTCCATCGGAGACGCATCGGTGCTGCATCAGCGACGAGGGCGTTGCGGCACAACGGATATCGGAGTCGCACAGCGAGGTCGCCCGGTCACCGGCGGCAAAAGAAAACCGTCCGGAGCCGGTCGGCTGCGGACGGATCGGGGCAGGCCGGGCGGTTCAGCCGAGGCTGCACTCCAGGTCGCCGACCGGGGCCAGCGTGGCCCGGCCGAACGTGGTCAGCAGCCCGTCGCCCAGCTCCGGTTCTTCCACCTTCGTCCGTGCGTGTTCCTGGACCAGGTCGTGGAAGTGGTACCGCCCCGCCGCCCGCTGGCGCAGCAGGTGGGCGTCGAACAGCGCCTCCAGCGACCGCTCCGCCTCCGGCACCGGCCGGCCCACCAGCCGCGCCGCGTCGGCGGCGTCGAACTCGTCGCCCGGGCGCGTGGTCGCGCCCAGGACCCGGAACAGCCGGCGCTGCCCGGCCGGCAACCTCCCGTAGGACACCTCGAGCCGCGACGCCACGCCGCGGTCCTCCAGGCTCAGCTCGGCCAGCCGCGTGACCCGGTCGCGCAGCCGGAACACCAGGTCCTCGAGGGACCACGCCGGCCGGTTGTGGAACCGGCACGCCGCGATCGCCACCGCCAGGGGCAGGTACCCGCAGAGCGCCACCACCTCCGCGACCGCGTCCGCCCGGTCCACCGTGCGGTCCGCGCCGGCGATCCGGGTGAACAGCGCCACCGCGTCGGGCGGACCGAACACGTCCAGCGAACGGGCCGTCACCCCGTCGAGGCCGGCCAGCCGGCGGCGGCTGGTGACGATCACCTGCGCCTTTCCCGTGCCGGGCAGCAGCGGACGGACCTGGCGGGCGTCGAGGGCGTTGTCCAGCACCACGAGGACCCGCCGCTCGGCGAGCTCCGCGCGCCAGCGCGCCGCGCGCTGGCCGCAGCCGCGGGGGATCCGGTCCGGCGCGAGCCCGAAGTCCAGCAGCAGCCGCTCCAGCGCCGCGTCCGGTTCGAGCGGCTCCCGGCCGGCCGTGTGCCCGTGCAGGTCGAGGTAGAGGTGCCCGTCCGGGAACCGGTGCGCCAGCTGGTGGGCGAGCCGGACGGCCAGGGTCGTCTTGCCGACGCCGGGCATGCCGTCGATGGCCAGGATGCTCAGCGCGGTTCCCGCCGACCGGTGCACCGACAGGGACCGCAGCTCCTCGGCGCGGCCGGTGAAGTGCGCGGTGTCGTACGGCAGGAACGACCGGCCCGGAGCGGGCTCGGGCCGCCGCTTCGGCAGGTCGTCGCGCAAGATCCGCTCGTACAGCTCGCGGATGCTCGCGCCCGGGTCGACACCCAGCTCGTCGCGCAGCATCCGGCGGCCTTGTTCGTAGGTGTTGAGCGCGTCGGCCGTCCGCCCGCACCGGTGCAGGGCCAGCATCAGCAGCTTGCGCGACTCCTCCCGCAGCGGATGCCGCGAGACGAGCTCGCCCAGCTGCGGCACGAGCGCCGACGCCTCCCCGCCGTCCAGGCGCAGCGCGGCGAGCCGTTCGGTCGCGGTCAGCCGGTTCTCCTCGAACCGCGCGGCGGCGATCTCGAACACGGGGTTGTCCAATCCCGACAGCGCGGGCCCGTTCCAGAGCGCGAGGGCCGCCTCCAAGAGCTCGACGGCCGCGGCGGCCCGCCCGGCGGCGGCCGCCGCGGAGGCCGACGCGACCATCGCGGTGAACCGGTGGGCGTCGACGCCGTGCGGGTCGACGGTGATGCGGTAGCCGGGACCGTCCTTGACCACGAGGTGCTTGGCGGTCCCGAAGCTGCGTCTCAGCGCGGCGACGGCGTTGTGCAGCTGCCTTCGCGCCGTCACCGGCGGCTCACCGTCCCACATGGCCTCCAGCAAGCGGTCAGCGCCGACCACCTTGTTCGCGCTGAGCAGCAGCATCACCAGGAGCCGC
Organism: Amycolatopsis sp. NPDC003731; assembly: GCF_053586895.1. Taxonomy (NCBI): domain Bacteria; kingdom Bacillati; phylum Actinomycetota; class Actinomycetes; order Pseudonocardiales; family Pseudonocardiaceae; genus Amycolatopsis; species Amycolatopsis sp. NPDC003731. The sequence goes on from NZ_JBSFNC010000017.1 coordinate 83,206, forward strand.
TGCTGGCGCGGGCCGCCGAGGTCCACCCGCTCCCCGTCGCGCTGGACCCGCAGGGTGCCGAGCAACTCGAAGTACATCCGATCCTCCCCCACCGTAAGCGTGCGGCCACCGTACGCGGCAGCGCCCGCCGAACCGGAAAACTTAGCCGAAGAAAGCATTCAGCGAGACGTAAAAATCGACACGGTGTTTTCCGAACAAAGCCAACACGATAGCGCCGCATTCGGTGATCCGGCTTTCCCGCGTCGTTCGATGACGGCACAAATGACTACATCGAACGCGCGAAGTGAATGGTCGCTACGGCGGCGGCGCGAGTGCGGGCGCACGATAGACGGTGACCGCGCCCGGGCCGCTCAGGCCGAGGCCACCGAGCTCGCCGACCACCGCGGCCGCGAGCCCCGGCCGCGCTTCGACGGCCGCGTGCGCCGGACCATCCACCTCCACCCGAAACCCGGCACCGAGCAGGCGAACGCGCAGATCACCGGGGCGGATCCCCGCCTCGGCCAGCCGCGCGCGCACCGCGATCTCGGCGCGTTCCACCAGACCCAACCTTCCTAAAGAGACGGGAACCCCCACGGAGATACGTGACGCCAGGCAGGGTGTCGACGGCTTGCCGGCCACGGGCAGCGACCACGCGGCGGCCAGCGCCCGGACGTCGTCCTTGCCCAGCCCGGCTTCGGCCAGCGGCTCGACGACGTGCAGCTCACGGGCCGCACGCAGGCCCGGACGGTGCAGCGCGCGGTGGTCGTCGGCGTGCGTCCCGGTCGCGACGTGCGCGAACCCGCGCCGGAGCGCGAGGTCGCCGACCGCCCCGAGCACCGCCTGTTTGCAGAAGTAGCAGCGGTCCCCGGCGTTGTCCCGGTACCCGGGCACGGCCAGCTCGGCGGTCGCGACCTCGGCCAGTTCGACGCCGAGACCGGCCGCGACTCCCCGCGCGGCCTCGAGTTCCGCCCGCGCGAGGCTGGGCGAGTCGGCGATCACCGCCAGTGCGCGTCCGGCCGGCAGGGCCCGCGCGGCCGCGGCCAGCACGAGCGCCGAGTCGACGCCGCCGGAGAAGGCGACCGCGACGCTCCCGAGCTCGCGTACGCGGGCCAGCAGCCGATCTCCGATTCCGGCGCGCATTACTGTTTTCCTGCTGGTTGTACGTTCGCGGTGATCATTTTTCGGCCGAAGAACAGCACTTTTCCCCCAACTCCATTACCGGATTCGGACGGCATCCCCCGAAACAGTTTACATACGGCGCGCCGGAACGCTAACGTCTCGCGGGTGGTGACGACTGGGGTTACGGCGGCGACCGCCGATCTGGGTTTCGCGCGATTGGATCTCGACCGGGCGAGCCGCACCGGGGATCCGGAAGTGGTGTTCGGTGCGGGGAAGACGCCGGAGCAGATCGCGGCCGCGCTGGCCCGGCTGCACGAAGCCCATCCCGCACGCGCGGTGCTCGCCACGCGGGTCGGGGCGGAAGCGCGGGCGCTGTGCCGGGAACGCCTGCCGGAGGCCGCGGTCGACGACACCGGCCGGACGGTGACGCTCGGGACCGCACCGGCACCGCGCGGCCGGGTGGCCGTGGTCTGCGCGGGAACGTCCGACCTGCCCGTCGCCCGCGAATGCGCGACGACGGTGGCCGTGTTCGGCGCGGAGCCGGATCTCGTCGTCGACGTCGGCGTCGCCGGGCTGCACCGCCTGCTGTCCGAACGCGACCGGATCGCCGGCGCCGACGCCGTGGTGGCGATCGCCGGGATGGAGGCGGCGCTGCCCACCGTCCTCGGTGGACTGTGCGGCACGCCGCTGATCGCCGTGCCCACGAGCGTCGGCTACGGCTGGCACCTCGACGGCCTGACCGCGTTCCTGACCATGCTGAACAGCTGCGCCCCCGGTGTGGTGACGGTCAACATCGACAACGGCTTCGGCGCGGGCGTCGCCGCGGCCCGCGTCGCCCGGCAGTCGGTGGCATCGTGACCGTCGCGTGGATCGACGCCGGGAACGGCTGCGCCGGCGACATGCTGCTGGCGGCGCTGGTCGACGCGGGCGCCGACTTCGCCGGGATCGTCGACGGCCTGGCCCGGCTGCGCGTCGACGGCATCCGGCTGACCGAGCAGGTGGTGCGGCGGCACGGGTTGCGGGCGCGCCAGGTCGTGGTCGAGGCACCCGAGACGCGGCACGCCCGCCACCTCCCGGAGATCCTCGACCTGATCGCGTCCGCCGCGCTCTCCGGTGCCGCGGAACGCTTCGCCACCCGGGTGTTCGGCACGCTGGCCGACGCGGAAGCCGCCGTGCACGGCATCGAGCGGGACCAGGTGCACTTCCACGAAGTCGGCGCGCTGGACGCGATCGCCGACATCGTGGGCTGTGCGCTCGGCTTGGACGCCCTCGGGCTGCTCGACGCAACCGTGACGGTGTCGCCGATCGCCGTCGGCGGCGGCACGGTGACCGCGGCGCACGGCCGGCTCACCGTGCCCCCACCCGCGGTACTCGCGCTGCTCACCGCGGCGGGCGCCCCGGTCGCCGCGCACCCCGCCGCCCGGGAGCTGTGCACGCCGACGGGGGCGGCGCTGCTCGTCACGCTGGCGGACGCGTACGGCCCGATGCCGGCCTGCGTGCCGGCCGGAGTCGGCGTCGGCGCGGGAACGGCCGATCCACCGGGCCACGCGAACATCGTCCGGGTGGTCATCGGATCGGCCGCGGAGCCGGACCGGACCTGGGCACGCGCGAAGATGACCGTCATCGAGACCACGGTGGACGACCTCGATCCCCGCCTGTGGCCCGACGTCCTGGCGGCCCTGCGCACCGCGGGCGCGGCCGACGCGTGGTGCACCCCGGTGACGACACCGAAGGGCCGGCCGGGCATGGTCCTCACGGCCCTGGCGGCGGACGACCGCGTGGACGGCATCTGCGCGGCGGTGTTCGCCCACACGTCGACGCTGGGCGTGCGGTTGTCCCCCACCGAGCGGCGGTCACTGCCGCGCGACAGCGTGACGGTGGACTACCGCGGCCGCCCGGTGAGCGTGAAGCGCGGCTACCTCGACGGGGTGGTGGTGACGGCCCAGCCGGAGTACGAGGAAGTGAAAGCCGCCGCGGCCGCCACCGGCCAGCCGCTGCGGCGAGTCCTGGAGGAAGTCCGCGCGGCCGCGGGCTCCTGACCGGGTTGTCCACGCCCCGGGCCGGGTCGCCCGGGACTCGGGATCCACTCCGGACGGTCGACACCGCCCGCGCCAGGGAGGCGATCCGGTATCCGCGGCGGCCGGCCTCGGCCTGTCACGGGGTCAGCGCCTGGACGCCGATGACCTCCAGCAGCCGCAGCCGCTCGGCGGTGTCGCTGCCCTCCGGCGCGGTGAAGGCCATGATCCGCAGGTCGGTTCCGAGGGCGGCGAGGATGTCGCAGTCGAGGGTGATCTCCCCGACGCTCGCGTGCCGGACCGTCTTGGTCAGGGGCTTGTGCTCGCCCACCACGCCGGAGTCCCACAGGTCCGCGAAGTCGCCGCTCGCGCTGCGGAGCTCGTGGATCAGGGCGGCCAGGCCGGCGTCCTTCGGGTAGCGAGCCGACGCCGCCCGCAGGTCGGACACGAAGGCCGTGCGGTGTCCCGCCTGCCGGCCCACCGCCTGGGGGTAGCCGGCGGGGGGCTCGACGAAGGACCACCACACCGCGTTCCGCCGGAAGTCGTGCGGGGTGGGCGGGTCGCCGAACAGCGCGGCCCACAGCGGGTTCCACGTGATGAGGTTCCACGCGGCGTCGTACACGCTCAGCGGGGTGCTCGTCAGCCGGTCCAGCAGCCGCTGGACGCCCGCGGGCACGTGGTCGGACACCTGTCCCGGGCCGGGCACGGCCTGACCGGCGAGCACGAACAGGTGCGCACGCTCCGCCGCCGTCAGCCGCAACGCCCGAGCCAGCGTGGACAGCACCTGGGCGGACGGGTTGACCGACCGGCCCTGTTCGAGCCGCACGATGTAGTCGACGGACAGGCCGGCGAGCAGGGCGAGCTCCTCCCGCCGCAGGCCCGGCGCGCGCCGGTGGCCGTCACCCGGCAGGCCGACCTCGGCGGGTTTCGTGCGGTCTCGCCATGCATGCAGGGCCCGGCCGAGATCGGTGGTTCCGGTCATCTCCCCAGTATCGGCGGTCGGCCGCGTCCCGTCCTGGTACTCCGGATCCACCGGCTGCGGCGGGTACTGGTCGATCTCCGGGCGCGCGCGGAAGGTGGATTCCGGCCGGCGGGATCGCCCCGCCGGCCGGCACCGGAGGAGCACGTCGATGAAGTACCGCAAACTCGGGCGGACCGGGATCGAAGTCAGCCCCTACGCACTCGGCACGCTGATGCTCGCCGGCCAGATGGGCAACGAGCCGGACGAGTCGGTCCGGATCATCCACAAGGCGATCGACGCCGGGATCAACCTCATCGACACCGCCGACCGCTACGCCGATTCCGAGGACATCGTCGGCAAGGCCCTGAAGGGCCGCCGCGACGAGGTGGTCCTGGCCACCAAGGTCGGGCTGCCCCTGGGCGCGGGGCCCAACCGGCAGGGCGGCTCCCGCCGCTGGATCACCACCGCCGTCGAGAACTCCCTGCGCCGGCTCGGCACCGACCACCTCGACATCTACCAGCTCCAGCGGCCCGACCCGGACACCGACCTGGAGGAAACCCTGTCCGTCCTGACCGATCTCGTCCGGGCGGGCAAGGTGCGCGTGATCGGTTTCTCGACGACACCCGCCTCCATGATCGTCCAGGCCCAGTGGGCCGCCGAACGCGCCGGGTTGCAGCGGTTGCGCACCGAGCAACCGCCGTACTCGATCCTGAACCGCGGCATCGAACGGGAGGTCCTGCCGCTCGCGCAGGAGTACGGCATGGGCGTCCTGGTGTGGGGCCCGTTCGCCCAGGGCATGCTGACCGGCCGGGTGCGCAAGGGCGGGGGCAACGACCTCAAGCGCGTCCATTTCTCCCGCCACCTCTCCGACGAACGCCGCATCGACGTCGTCGAACGACTCGTCCCGCTCGCGCGGGAGGCCGGGCTGCCCCTGACCCACCTGGCGATGGCGTTCGCCATCGCCCACCCGGGCGTCACCGCCGCGCTCCTCGGCCCGCGCACCATGGCCCACCTCGACGACCTCCTGGCCGGAGCCGACGTCGAACTGTCCGACGAAGTTCTGGACCGGATCGACGAGATCGTCCCGCCGGGCACCGACGTCACCGCCCTCGACCAGGAGTACCGGCCCCCGGCGTTGCTCGAGACCGCTCTCCGGCGGCGCCCCGCCGGGCTCCGGTCGGCGGCCTGAGGCCGGGCCCGCGGACCAAGGCGATCTGGACAGGAGTCCGATTTATCTGATTGGATCTCCCCGGAGCGTTTTACAACGTTGTAAAAGTGGAGGTCCCCGCCGATGAGAAGAGCCGCTACTGTCCTCCTCGCCCTGCTGGTGGCCCTGGGCGTGGCGTCGGGAACGCCACCCGCCGGGGCCGCCGAGCCCGTGCACGGCCTGAAGGCCGAATACTTCACGCCCTCGGCGCCGGGGGCGCACGACTTCGCGAACCTGGCCGGCACCGCGCTCGACGGGGAGGTCGACCACCCCGACCTCACCTCGGTCTTCGGCCTGGTCGCCGGGCGCACCGAGAACACGACCGCCCGGTGGACCGGGCAGCTCGCCGTGCCGCAGACCGGCGACTACACGTTCTACGCCATCGGCGACAACGGCTTCCGGCTGTTCCTCGACGGCGCACCGGTGATCGACCACTGGGTCGGCGACTGGGACAAGGAACAGACCAGCGCGCCGGTCACGCTGACCGCCGGCAAGCAATACGACTTCAAGCTGGAGATGTTCCAGGACACCGGCGGCGCCAACATGTTCCTGCGCTGGTCGAGCGGGAGCATCGCGAAGCAGATCGTGCCGCTGTCGGCGTTCACGCCACCGGCCGACTTCGCGGTCGTGCCGCGTACGGCGGACGTCTCCCAGGACGGCCGCACGCTCACGGCCGACTTCGCCGGCCGGGTCTCCGGGACGAGCGACCTGAAGGACCACCTGCGCATCGAGGTCGACGCGACGCCGATGCCGGTCTCGTCCATCGCGACCAACCGCACCCGGGCGACGATCCAGCTGGCCGAAGAAGTCCTGAAGGGCCAGCGGGTCACGCTCTACTACGACGGCGCGGGCGCGCTCGCGGTGAACGGCGTGAAGGTCGGCAAGGCCGGGCGCATCGTCGCCAACGCGTCGACCGAACGGCTCCGGACGCCGTGGGGCGAGAACGTCGACACGCGCCACCCGCTGCCGGAGTACCCGCGGCCGCAGCTGGAGCGCGACAAGTGGCTCAACCTCAACGGCCCGTGGGAGTTTTCGGCCGCCAAGGAGGGCCAGCAACCGACGTTCGGCAAGCGGCTGCCCGAGAAGGTGGTCGTGCCCTACCCGATCGAGTCGCAGCTGTCCGGGCTCGAACGGCACGAGGACCACATGTTCTACCGCCGCACGGTCACCGTCCCGCGTGACTGGAAGATCGGTGGCGGGCAGCGCCTCAAGCTCAACTTCGGCGCGGTCGACTACCAGGCCAAGGTGTGGGTGAACGGCAAGCTCGTCGCGGAGCACACCGGCGGCTACACGGCGTTCAGCGCGGACATCACCGACGCGCTCGAGCGCGGTGGCGAGCAGGAGATCGTCGTCGCCGTCACCGACACGACCGGCCCGTACCAGCCCAAGGGCAAGCAGTCCGCCAACCCCGGCGGGATCTTCTACACGCCGTCGTCGGGCATCTGGCAGACGGTGTGGCTGGAGCCGGTGGCGGACCGGGGCATCGACGAGATCAAGACGACGCCCGACCTCACGACGAACTCGCTGGCGCTGAACGTCAAGTCCGCCGGCAACGGCACCGTCACGGCGGTCGCCAAGGACGCGCACGGCCGGCCGGTCGGCACGGTGAGCGGACCGGCGAACGCGAACCTGAAGCTGGCGGTGCCGAACCCGCACCTGTGGACGCCGGACGACCCGTACCTGTACCAGCTGGAGATCAAGCTGGGCGGCGACCGGGTCAAGAGCTACTTCGGCATGCGGTCCACCGGCATCACGAACGTCGGCGGCGTGCCCAAGCTGACCCTCAACGGCAAGCCGTTCTTCTCCCTGATGCAGCTGGACCAGGGCTTCTACCCGGACGGCCTGAACACCGCCCCGAGCGACGACGCCCTCGTCTTCGACCTGAAGGCGCAGAAGGACCTCGGCTTCAACGCCGTCCGCAAGCACATCAAGGTCGAGCCCGCCCGCTGGTACTACCACGCGGACCGGCTCGGATTGCTGGTGTGGCAGGACTTCGTGTCCGTCGAGGACGGCAACAACCCGGCGGCGCAGCAGGCGTGGCTCAGCCAGGGCCTGGAAGAGATGCACCAGCTGCAGAACTACCCGTCCGTCTACGCCTGGATCGTGTTCAACGAGGGCTGGGGCGAGTGGGACAAGACCGCCACCGGCCGGATCACCGACCAGGTGAAGGCCGCCGACCCGAGCCGGATCGTCAACGCCCACAGCGGGGTGAACTGCTGCGCCTCCAAGGGTGACTCGGGCGCGGGCGACGTCATCGACCACCACGACTACAACAACACCGACCCGGCTCGTCCGGACGGCAAGCGCGTGGCGATGGACGGCGAGCACGGCGGCTTCACCCTGCGCACGCCGGGCCACCAGTGGCCGGGCGCGCCGATCGCGATCTACAGCGGGGTGGCGGACAAGGCGGCGCTGACGGCGAAGTACGTCGACAACACCCGCACGTTCTACCTCGGGCAGGCGCGGGCCGAGCTGTCGGCGTCGGTGTACACGCAGGTCACCGACCTGGAAGGCGAGCTCAACGGGCTCTGGACCTACGACCGCAAGCGCATCAAGGTCGACCCGGGTCCCGTCCGCGAGATCAACCGCCGGGTGATCGAGGCCGGCGCGAACGCGGGCAAGCCCTACCCGTACGCGGGCCAGGGCGACTGGAACCTCGACGAGCGCCGGGGAACCACCGCGAAGGACGCCAGCGGCGGCGGCAACCCGCTGACGCTCACCCCGACCGGGGTGGCGTTCAAGGACGGCGCGCTGCAGTTCACGGGCGGCTCCGCCGACACCTACGGCCCGGTCGTCGACACGACCGGCGACTACACGGTGTCCGCGAAGGTGCGGCTCGACCAGCTGCCCGGCAACTACGCGACCGCGGTGAGCCAGGACGGCCGGGAGCGGGAAAGCCCGTTCTACCTGCAGTACGGGCAGGGCGCGTTCGCGTTCAGCACGCCCGGCGGCAACCGGGCCCGGTACGAGGTCGTGCCGGAAATCGGCCGGTGGTACGAGCTCACCGGAGTGCGGGCCGGCGGCGAGATCCGGCTCTACGTGGACGGCGTGCGGGTCGCGACCGCCCCGGCCGGACCGGCGCTGGTCAGCACCGGCGCGTTCACGGTCGGGCGCGCCAAGTACGACGGCCGCAACGTCGACTCCTGGAGCGGCGCGGTCGACGACGTCCACGTCGCCGGCCGGGCGTTGACGGACACGGAGGTCGCCCGGCTTTCCTGACGCTCCTCCGGCGACGCCCGGGGCTCCCCGCTCGGGCCACCCCACGGCG
>NZ_JBSFNC010000018.1:0-91026 GCF_053586895.1 Amycolatopsis sp. NPDC003731
CCGCGAAGGCGGCCGGCGAGTCGAAGCGCCGCGGCAAGAAGGACTTCAAGGCGGCGAAGTCCTCCAGCGCGGCAGCCAGGCGGGCGACCTGGGACGCCGGCGCCTGGAACAGCGCGGCGGCCTGGGACAGCTTCGCCTTGAACGCGCCCGCCGCCTTGGCGAGCAGGACCTCACGGCTGTCGAGATCGGCGATCCGGTTGATCTCGTCCACGGACAGCGCTTTGCCGTCCATGTAGCCGCCCTTGATCACAAGCGCGTTGTTGTCCTTCGCGAAGTCGCGAAGCGCCTTGGCGGCGTCGACAGCTTCACCCTCGACGAAGGCGATGGCGGTCGCGCCGACGAACAGGTCCTCGAGACCCTGGATGCCGGCGTCCTCGGCCGCCCGCTTGACCAGGGTGTTCTTCGCGACCCGGTACTTGGCACTGGTGCCGAGAGCGCGGCGCAGCTGGGACAGCTGTGACACGGAGAGGCCGGTGTACTGGGTAACGACGGTGGCCGAGCTGGTGCGGAAGCTCTCCGCGATCTCGGCGACGGCCGCCACCTTGTCGGGCTTCGCCATGGGTCGCCTCCTCTCTTGGCTAGTGTTTCCACTGGCTTTCGAGGAGCCCTCAAACGACGAAACGCCCTCGCGCAGACAGGCGCGGGGCGTCATCGGGCACCTGGGTGCCCGGCCTCGTTCCTCCTGCGCGGGCCGCCCGGCGAGTGCGGGACCTTCGTTCCCCGTGTTGGCGGGGAAAACCAGCGGTCTTCGGTAGAACCGTCATCGAGAATACCTTGTCAAGCCGACAGGCCTTCTCCGACCCCCACCTTCGCGGCGGCGTGAGGCATCATGGTCACGTGGCGGAGCAGCGCGATGACGGAAAGCCGGGCTCGGAAATCGAACCGGCGGGCCCGAACGCGCCCGCCGCGGTGCCACCGGCCCTCCCGCCGCCCAGCAACGCTCCCGTCCCGGTCCAGGGCGCCCCGGCGCTCCCCCAGCCGTCCGGCACGTCCGCGCAGCCGCCGACCGACCCGGCCGAGCTGGAGCAGTTCCGCCAGTTCCAGCAGTTCCAGGACTACCTGCGCTTCACCCAGTCCCAGCAGGGCAACCAGCCGGCCCCCACCCCGGACGCGGGCGTCGTCCAGGCACCCCCGTCCCAGCCGGCGCCGCAGCAGGGCGGCCAGCCCCCGATGATCCCCGAGGGCTACCAGCTGGTGCCGGTCGAGCGTCGCCGAGTGCCCAAGTGGGCGACGTGGCTGGGCAAGAAGGTCCTCGCCTGGGTACTGGCCCTGATCATCCTCGGCGTAGCGGGCACGTGGCTGTACAACCACTTCTTCCCCAACGACTCCGGCAAGACCTCCGCCCAGCTCGCCCAGGAGGGCGGCGGGACCTACCACGCCAACCACATCCTCTCGACCAGTCCGTACGAGGCGGTCCGGCAGGTTTACGACGCCGTCGCGCAGAACCTCGTCCCGCAGGCGTGCGGGCGGATGCGCGAAGACGTGCAGCAGAAGTTCGCGCAGGACCTCGGGTACGCGGACTGCCAGGTCGCGGTCCGCGAGCTGAACCGGCAGGTCCAGAACAAGAACGACTACGCCGAATCGATGCCGTCGTACGTCTCGGAGCCGATCCCGGGCGACAGCTTCACGATCAGCTCGTGCCAGTTCGGCATCCGCGGGGGTCCCGCGCTCGGCGCCTTCACCGTGCAGAAGGTCGAGAAGGGCCAGTGGCTCATCACAGGCCACACCAACGAACCCACGCCCTGCCCGCCACCGACGCCGACGAGCCGCTAGCGCGGGTGCGGCGCCGACAAGAACGACACCAGGGCCTCCGCGAACGCCGGTGACATCACCGCCGTCATGTGGTCGCCCGGGATACGCACCAGCCGGGCCCCCGCGATCGCCGCCGCCAGTCGCTCCGGCTCCGCCGCCAGCTGGTCCTGTTCGCCCGCCAGCACCAACGTCGGCACCCCGATCCCCGACAGATCCAGGCGCCCCTCCCGCGATGCCAAAGCCACCGCCGCCAGCGCCCGGCGATCGCCGCCCACCGCGTCGGCCAGCAGGCGGAACGGGACGCCCGACCGCGGGACCAAGGCGGGGTCCTCGGCCAGCAACGCCGAAGCGATCTCGACCGGCTTCACCACCCGCAGGTCGACCCCGCCGAAGTCGACGATGCCCGAGCCCACGCCGCCCGTGGCCAAGCAGCGGATCCGCTTGTCCGCCGCCGTCACCGTCAACGCGATGATCGCGCCCATCGAGTAGCCCACCATCGAGACTTCGTCGAGGCCGAGCTCATCGAGCAACGCCGAGACGTCCCGGGCCATCGCGTCGTCGGCGTAACAGGACTCGTCGTGCGGCTTTTCGGATCGGCCGTGGCCGCGGGCGTCCAGGGAAATCACCGTGAAACCCGCCGAGCGCAGAGCCGCGACGACGCCCGTGGAGATCCAGTTCGCGTTCGTGTCCGCGGCGAATCCGTGCTGCAGCAGCACCGGGCGGTGGGCGCCGTCGCCCTCCCACACCGTGTAGTTCAACCGGAGCCCGTCGAACGACGCGAAAGTCGGCATGCCGTCCATCAGACACGAAGAAAGGGCGCCCCCGCAGCAAGCGAGGACGCCCTTTCTGGTGATCTCAGCCTCAGACGGCCGCTTCCTCGGAGAGGAGGTTGCGGGTCCGCAGCGGGTCGACCGGGATGCCCGGGCCCATCGTGGTGGTGAAGGTGACCTTCTTCAGGTAGCGGCCCTTCGCCGACGACGGCTTGGCGCGGAGGATTTCGTCCAGCGCCGCCGCGTAGTTCTCGACCAGCTTCTCGGTGTCGAAGGAAGCCTTGCCGATCACCAGGTGCAGGTTGGCCTGCTTGTCGACGCGGAAGTTGATCTTACCGCCCTTGATGTCCTTCACGGCCTTCTCGACCGCGGGGGTCACCGTGCCGGTCTTCGGGTTCGGCATCAGGCCACGCGGGCCGAGGATGCGGGCGATGCGGCCCACCTTGGCCATCTGGTCCGGCGTCGCGATCGCGGCGTCGAAGTCGAGCCAGCCACCCTGGATGCGCTCGATCAGTTCGTCGGTGCCGACCGCGTCCGCGCCGGCGGCTTCGGCCTCGGCGGCCTTGTCGCCGACGGCGAAGACGATGACGCGGGCGGTCTTACCGGTGCCGTGCGGCAGGTTCACGGTGCCGCGGACCATCTGGTCGGCCTTGCGGGGGTCCACACCGAGACGCATCGCGACCTCGACGGTCGCGTCCATCTTGGTCTTGGAGGTCTCCTTCGCCAGCTTCGCGGCCTCGAGCGGCGCGTACAGGCGCGCCTTGTCGATGAGCTCCGCAGCCTGGCGGTAAGCCTTGCTGTGCTTGGTCATGCTTCTGTCCCTAACTTCGAGAATGGATCAGTGTGGTGACGAGCCAGCACTTGGCTCTCCCACGGGTAAAGCGGCAAACGTCAGGCGTCGACGACCGTGATGCCCATCGAACGAGCAGTGCCGGCGATGATCTTCGCGGCCTGGTCGATGTCGTGCGCGTTGAGGTCGGTCTCCTTGGTCTTGGCGATCTCGCGGACCTGGTCCCAGGTGACCTTGGCGACCTTGGTCTTGTGCGGCTCGCCGGAGCCCTTCTCCACGCCCGCGGCCTTCAGCAGCAGCTTCGCGGCCGGCGGCGTCTTCAGCTTGAAGTCGAACGACCGGTCCTCGTACACGGAGATCTCGACCGGGACGACGTCCCCGCGCTGCGACTCGGTCGCGGCGTTGTAGGCCTTGCAGAACTCCATGATGTTGACGCCGTGCTGACCCAGCGCGGGGCCGACCGGCGGCGCGGGGTTGGCCGCACCCGCCTTGATCTGCAGCTTGATGATCGCCGCAAGCTTCTTCTTCTTGGGTGGCATTTCTTTTCCTGTCCTGTACTACGTTCCCCGCGTACCTGCCGTGGACGCGGGGACTGCGGCCGAAAAGGCCGGCCGTCAGATCTTGGAGACCTGGTTGAACGACAGCTCGACCGGGGTCTCCCGGCCGAAGATCGACACCAGGACCTTCAGCTTCTGCCCGTCGACGTTGACCTCGGAGATCGTCGCCGGCAGCGTCGCGAACGGGCCGTCCATGACGGTGACCGATTCGCCGACCTCGAAGTCGACCTCGACGGCCGGGCCGCCGAGCGGCGCCGCCGCGGCGGTCTCGCCCTTGCTGGCCTTGGCCGGGGCTTCCTTCTCGACCTGCGGGGCGAGGAACTTCAGCACCTCGTCCACGGTCAGCGGCGACGGCCGCGAAGTGGCGCCGACGAACCCGGTGACACCCGGCGTGTTGCGCACCGCGCTCCACGAGGCGTCGTTCAGGTCCATCCGGACCAGGATGTAGCCGGGCAGCACCTTGCGCTGCACCTGCTTGCGCTGGCCGTTCTTGATCTCGGTGACCTCTTCGGTCGGGACCTCGATCTGGAAGATGTAGTCCTCGACGTCCAGGGTCTGGGTGCGGGTCTCGAGGTTGGTCTTGACCTTGTTCTCGTACCCGGCGTAGGAGTGCACGACGTACCACTCGCCGGGCGCGGCGAGCAGCTCGGAACGCAGCTTGGCGACCGGGTCCTCGTCGTCCGCGGCGGGCTCGGCGCCGGTCTCGTCGATCACGTCGTCGGCGGGAGCGGCGTCAGAAGCGTCGTCGTCGTCGACCTCGGAGTCCGACACGTCGACGGGCTCGAGGTGCGCGGACTCCTCGTCACCGAGTGCCGCGTGCACCTGCTCGTCGGAAAGCTCGGTCAGGTCGTGACCGGCTGCTGTGCCGTTGTCGGAGGTCACGTTCCGTCCTCTCAGTTGATCATTGCGGGCCTAGGCCGGGACCTGGGCCCCATCGGCGCGCGCCGGGGGCGCGTCAGCCGAAGATCTTGCCGATGCCCCACTTGAATGCCAGGTCGAGCACGCTCACGAGGCCCACCATGAACACCACGAACGCCAGCACGACGATGGTGTAGGTGACCATCTGCTTGCGGTTGGGCCAGATGACCTTGCGCAGTTCCGCCCAGACCTCGCGGATGAAGCGCATCAGCCGCGCGAAGACGGAAGCCTTCTTCGGCTTCTGGTCGCGCTTCGGAGTCGGAGCGCCCTTCGCGTCGGGGGCGGTCTTCTCCCCCGACTTCCCGGCCGGGCGGGTCTTGTCGTCCGCACGTGCCGCGGACTTCCCCGCCGGACGAGCGGTCGCACGGCGCTCACGCCGGGCAGCGGCTGTGACGGGACGGGACGGGCTCTCGGGCTTCTGCCCGGTGCCGTCCTGCTCCTGCTCGCCGCCGCTGGCGTCGCTGTCGCTCACGACCACTCCTCCGCTCCACCAGTTCCGTTACGCAGGGGTGACAGGACTTGAACCTGCAACCTGCGGTTTTGGAGACCGCTGCTCTGCCAATTGAGCTACACCCCTGTGGAGCCCCGATCGCTCGGAGCCCCGGTGGACGCATTCCATCGTCCCCACCATCCAGGCGGGGATGACCGTAGTGCGTTCCAAGTCCCGAAGTCTACGGCAAGCCTCGCGGGAGCCCGCAACCGCGCCCCCCGATCGACCGCCGCACCCCGGCCGGCCTGCGGAAAACTCCCCGCAGACCTCCTGATCATGCCAGGATGTCCGCCATGACGACCACCCCCCGTCCGGCGGGGGCTCCGATGCGGCTCGGCCTCGCGCTCCCCCAGTACGGCGCCCTCGCCGACCCCGCCGCCGTGCCGCGCTTCGCGACGGCCGCAGAGGACCTCGGCTTCACCTCGCTCTGGGTCGGCGACCGGATCCTCACGCCGCTGGCGCCTTCGGACCTCTACCCGGGCGGCGGGACGCCGGAACACCCGTACCCCAAGGAGTTCGAGACCTTCGCCGACCCGTTCACGACGCTGGCGGCCGCGGCGGCGGTGACCCGCACGGCCCGCCTCGGGATGAGCGCATTGACCGGCCCGGTCTATTCCCCGGTCCTGCTGGCCCGGGCGCTGACCTCGCTCGACCTGGCCAGCCAGGGCCGTCTCGACGTCGGCTTCGGGCTCGGCTGGCTGCGCGAGGAGTACTTCGCCACCGGCGTGCCGTGGGAAGGCCGGGGCAAGCGGCTCGAAGCCGTCCTCGACGCCCTCGACGCGCTGTGGACCGGCGAACCGGCCGAGCACGCGGGCCCGCAGTGGCGGATCGCGCCGTCGACGGTGGGCCTGCGCCCGGCGCAGGAGCCGCGCCCGCCGGTCCTGCTCGGCGGGTTCTCGCCGCCGGCGCTGGCCCGGATCGGCCGCCGCGCGGACGGCTGGCTCGCCGGCTGGATGCCGGAGCAGTACTTGACCGGACTCTGGTCGGTGGCCCGGGAAGCGGCCGAGAAGGCCGGGCGCGACCCGGACAGCCTGCGCCGCGTGCTGCGGATCAACCCGCGCCAGGGCACCGCCGTGGAGACGGCCGCGGACGTCCGCCCGTGCCTCGACGTGGCCCGCGAGCTGGGCATTTCCGAGGTGCTCGTCGACCTGCACTACGTGGCCAAGGACGTCGACCACGCCCTGGAACTGGCCGGCGAACTGATCGCCGGCTGATCCAGCCCCGTGTGACGCACGTCTCGCGCAGGGTGTCATTGTTCTATTATAGTTAGAACTATGCTCGTTCAAATCGATCCGAGCTCCACGGACCCGCTCTTCGAGCAGGTGGCCGCGTCGCTGCGCCGGTCACTGGCCGACGGTCACCCGCCGCCCGGGCAGCAGCTGCCGCCCGCCCGGGAACTGGCCGCGGCGCTGGAGATCAACGTCCACACCGTGCTGCGGGCGTACGCGCTGCTTCGCGACGAAGGCCTCATCGACCTGCGGCGACGCCGGGGGGCCGTCGTCATCGGCGGCGCGTCCTCCCGGGCGCGGCTGGCCGAGCTGGCCGAGGACCTGGTCCGCGAGGCGAAGCGCGCGGGCGTCGGCCTCGACGAGCTCACCGGGGTGTTGAAGGAGAAGTACTCATGACCAAGCTGATCCGGGTCCTGGTCGCCACGGCCGTGCTGCCGGGCGCCGCGCTCGCCGTCGCGGGTGCGCTGGAGAATGCGTGGGCGGGCCGCCTGCCCGACCCGGTCGCGACGCACTGGAGCAGCGCACCGAACGGGCACACGCCGCTCGGCACGTTCACCGGCGTGACGCTGGGGCTCGGCACCGTCGCCGTCCTGCTCCTGGCCACTTCGGCGGTCACCGCGCTGCGCCGCGGGCGTCCGCTGCCACGCCCGACCGTCGGGGTGGGCGCCGGCTTCGCCGCGCTGCCGGCCGCCGTCCTGCTCTCGGTGCTCGTGGCGAACCTCGACGTCCCGGACTGGCAGGCGGCCCGTGGCGGCGCCGGCATCGTGCTCTTCATGCTGGGCGCGGCGGCCATCGGCGTCGTGGCGGCGCTGGTCGGCGGGCTGCCGTCGGCGCCGGTCCACGAGGAGACCGCGAACCTGCCGAGCGTCGGCCTGCGGCCCGGGCAGCGCGCGTTCTGGTCGGGCCGGGCGGCGAACCCGGGGATGCTCTGGGCGCTGGCGCTGATCCCGGTGGCGATCGCCCTCGTGCCCACCGGGCTGCCGTGGGCGACGGCCGCCTGGATCGCCCTGGTCGGCCTGGTGGTGACGGCGCTGACGTACCGGCTCTCGGCGTCCGTGGACGCGAAGGGCGTGACGATCCGCTTCGGCCTCCTCGGCGTCCCGTGGCGGCACCTGCCGCTGGCGAGCATCCGCGAAGCGACCGCGCGCGAGCTGTCGACGTTCGGCGACGGCGGGCTGGGCCTGCGCTTCAACCCGGTCACCGGCACGACGGCGTACAAGGTCCGCGGCGGTCCGGCGCTGGCGCTCGCCCTGGAGAACGGCCGGACGGTGCTGGTGAGCGTGGACGACCCGGAAACCGGGGCCGGGCTGGTCAACGACCTGCTCGCGCAGCGGATCACCCGGATTGACTAGGCCGCCGCCGCGGCGGCTTCGGTAGAAACGAAGAAGTGGCGAAGAAGAGCGGCGGCGGGGGCTGCCTGGTGGTCGTGCTCGTGGTCGGGCTGCTGGCCTTCGGGTACTACAAGTGGCAGCACGGTTCGTCGTCGGCGCCACCGGAAGGCGTGGACACCGGCGGCGGCTCCGGCCGTTACGTCGCCCTCGGGGATTCGTACACGTCCGCGCCGCGGACCGGGCGCCAGGCGGGCACCCCGGCGGGCTGCGACCGTTCGGACGACAACTACCCGCACCTGGTCTCGGCGAAGCTGAAGCCGGCCCAGTTCGTCGACACCAGCTGCAGCGGCGCGACGACGGCGAACCTGAGTGCGGCGCAGAAGACCGGCAACGGCACGAACCCGCCGCAGCTGGACGCGGTGACGGCGGAGACGACCCTGGTGACGGTCGGCATCGGCGGCAACGACGTCGGGTTCTTCTCGTACGCGTCGGGCTGCGCGACGACGGACCAGAACGCGTCCCCGTGCCGCGACCGCCTGACCGCCGGCGGCCGTGACGAGCTGGCCGAGCGCATCGACGCCACCACCCCGAAGGTCGCCGCGGTGCTCGACCGCATCCACCAGAAGGCCCCGAAGGCCAAGGTCGTGGTGGTCGGCTACCCGACGGTGCTGCCGGACGGCGACGGCTGCTGGCCGTCCCTGCCGTTCGGCGCGGGCGACATCGAGTACTTCCGCGGCGCGCTCGGCAAGCTGAACAAGATGCTCGAGGACCAGGCGGACGCCCACCGCGCGGGCTACGCGGACACGGCGACCCCGGGCAAGGGCCACGACGTGTGCGCGGCGTCGGACAAGCGCTGGATCGAGGGGCTGCTGCCCGCCTCGCCGGCCGCCCCGCTGCACCCCAACGCGCGGGGTGAGCAGGGCATGGCCGACGCGGTCCTGGCGGTCCTGAAGCTGCCTTAGCGGCGGACCAGGGCCTGCGGCTTCCCGAGCACGGTCTTCCCGTCGAACTTCACCACGAGGTCGATCCGCGCGATCCCGTCGTCCTTGACGTCCGCGACCTTCCCGGTCACCTCGACCACCGCCCCCTCGGGGGTGTTCGGCACCACGACCGGCCGCGTGAAGCGGGCGCTGAAGTCGATCAGCCGGGCCGGGTCGCCGAGCCAGTCCGTGACCACGCGGCCCGCGACCGCCATCGTCAGCATCCCGTGCGCGATCACGTCCGGCAGGCCGACGTCCTTCGCGAACGCCTCGTTCCAGTGGATCGGGTTGAAGTCCAGCGCCGCCCCGGCGTAGCGCACCAGCTGCTCGCGGGTGATCCGGACCTCGAGGGCGGGCAGCTCGTCGCCGGTGACATGCGGGGCTTCGCCCCGGCCGGGGGCTCCGCCACCCGGACCCCCGTAAGAAGGTGTGTTCACGCGTTCTCCCCTCGGACCACCAGCTGCGCGCGGGTGGTGCAGACCTTCTGGCCGGCGGCGTCGTGGATCTCGGCACGCAGGTTGATGAAGTCGTTGCCGGCGCGGGCCATGATGGCGTCGATGTGGGTGGTCACCTCGAGCACGTCGCCGGCGAACACCGGGCGCGTGTAGGTGAAGCCCTGGTCGCCGTGCACCATCCGCGAGTAGTCGAGGCCGAGCTCGGGGTCGGTGACGATCGCGTTGATCGAGGCGAGGTTGATGATCGTGAGGAACGTCGGCGGGGCGATCACGTCGGGGTGACCGGCCTCGCGGGCCGCCTCCGGGTCGCGGTAGACCGGGTTCGCGTCGCCGATCGCGTCGGCGAACTCCCGGATCTTCTCCCGGCTCACTTCGTAACTGGTCTGCGGCGGATAGCTCCGCCCGGTGAACGACTGGTCCAAGGGCACCCGGAGAGGCTACCAACAGCAAAGAGCCGCCCCGGGGATCCAGGGCGGCTCTTCGAAGCTGGTGAACGCGTACGCGTCAGCGGGTTTCCTTGTGCGTCCGGTGCGTACCGCAGTTCGGGCAGAACTTCTTCATCTCCAGGCGATCCGGGTTGTTGCGCCGGTTCTTCTTGGTGATGTAGTTGCGGTGCTTGCACTCTTCGCACGCCAGCGTGATCTTGGGTCGCACGTCGGTGGCAGCCACAGCGTTTCCTTCTCTCTCAGGTCCGGGGGCCAGCCCCGTCGTTACCGCGTAGCGGTGGCCGGACTTGAACCGGCGACACAGCGATTATGAGCCGCTTGCTCTGCCAACTGAGCTACACCGCCCTTACATGACCCAAGCCGCGACACGCAGGCGTGACGCGGCTGAGGTCGAGAGCCCCTTTACGGAATCGAACCGTAGACCTTCTCCTTACCATGGAGACGCTCTGCCGACTGAGCTAAAGGGGCCTGGCCTCTCGCGAGGACTTGGAAAGATTAGCAAGGGGCTTCACCCGCCCGTGCAACCGGGGTCCCCAAACCGCAAAACCTCAGGTCAGCAGGGTCAGCACGGTCTCCGAGTGCCGCCCCGGCGAGCGCGCGGTGCGGGCCTGCAGCCACGCCTCCAGCCGGTCCTCCGGCAGCGGCCGTGAGATCAGGTAGCCCTGGGCGACGTCACAGCCCATCGCCTCGAGCTGGTCGCGCGCCACGTCCTCCTCGACGCCCTCGGCCACCACCGTCAGCCCGAGCGAGTGCCCCAGCTCGACGATCGACCGGACCACCGCGAGGTCGCCCAGGTCGGTCCCCATCCCGAGGACGAAGCTCTTGTCGATCTTCACCTGGTCGACCGGCAGCTGCCGCAGGTACGCCAGCGACGAGTACCCGGTCCCGAAGTCGTCCACGGCGAGCGTGATGCCCAGCGAGTGCAGCTCGCGCAGGATCGGCAGCGCCTTCTGCGGGTCGGACATCACGCCGGACTCGGTGAGCTCGAACGTCAGCAGCTCGGGCGGGATGCCGTGGTGCTCCAGCTCGCGGGCGACCTTGTTCGGGAAGTCCTCGTCGGCCAGGTTGCGCACCGACAGGTTGACCGCCACCGAGATCCGCAGGCCCTCGTCGAGCCACTTGCGGCAGCGCTTGAGCGCCTCGCCGAGCACGAAACCGGTCAGGACGCCGATCAGGCCGGCCGCCTCGATGGCCGGGACGAACTCGTCCGGGCCGAGCCTGCCGAACTCCGGGTGCACCCAGCGGACCAGCGCCTCGACACCCTGCACCTGCCGGTTCGGCAGGGTGATCTTCGGCTGGTAGTGGACGCTGACCTGGCCGTCTTCGAGGGACTGCCGGAACTGCGTCACCATCTGGAAGCGGCGCAGGAAGATCTGGCCCATGCTCGGCACGTAGCCGCGGACCTCTTCGCCGCCCTTCGTCGCGCGCACCGCCACGTCCGCCCGCTGCAGCAGGCCTTCGATGTCGACGACGTCGCCCGGTTCCTCCGCGGACGTCGTCGCGTAGCCGATCATCGCGTTCGCCTCGACCGAGAGCCGGTCGACCGGATACGGCGCCGACAGCTCTTCGCGCAGCCGTTCCGCCGCGTGGTGGGCGTCTTCCGGCGGGCAGCCGACGAGCAGCGCCGCGAAGGACGCGCCTTCGAGCCGGGCGAGCGGGACGTCGGGGCCGAGCGCGTCGCGGATGCGGCGGCCCGCGGCGACGACCATCCGGTCCGCCCAGGCGTAGCCGAGCGCGTCGCTGACCGTCGAGAAGACGTCGAGGTCGATCCGCAGCACCACGGCGTTGGCGAAGTCCCGCAACGGTTCCTTGGCCACCTGCCGGAAGCCCGGCCGGTTGAGGTGCCCGGTGAGCGGGTCGTGGTAGGCGTCGTGGCGCAGCGTCGCCAGCAGGCGCCGATTGTCCAGCGACGTCGCGAGGTGGCTGGCCATGGTGCCGAGCAGCTGGACGTCGTACTTGCCGAAGCCGCGCCAGCGGGACAGCCGGTCGTGCGCCTCGACGACGCCGAGCAGCCGGTTCGCGCTGCGCAGCGGGACGACCAGTGCCTCCTGCGCGCCGCGGTCGAGCAGCGCCGCGCGGACGTCGGGGTTGGCCTCGGTGATCCGGAAGTGCCGGACGTGCGCGCCGGGCAGGCGCAGCAGCGGGTCGTCGGCGGCGGGGTCGGCGACCGGCAGGTCGTCGCCCGCGACCACGACCCGCATCGTGTCCTTCGGTTCCAGCCGGAGCCGCAGCACGACGCGGCCGGCGGCGAGCTGGTCCTTGATGCGCTCGGCGATGGTCGCCCACTCGCGGACGTCGACGCCGCCGACGAGCTCGTCGGCGCGGCTGGCCGGGCGCGCGGCGGCCTGCTGGCCCGAGCGGGCCACCATCAGGCTGACGTCGGAGAGCGCCTCCATGTCCCGCTGCTCGCGCAGCAGGTCGGAGTACGCCCAGTACAGCGCGGTGAGGCCGAGGAAGACGGCGAGCACCAGCGGCCACGCCTCGGGCGTGCTGGAGATCACGAGGTAGCCGGAGAGGCCGACGGACGCGTTGACGAAGCCGACGACCAGGATCCGCCCGGTGAGCCGGACGGCGGTGCTGACCCGCATGCGGCGCCGCAGCACGCGGACCGCGGCCAGGGCGAGCAGCGTGCTCACCAGCGGCGCGGTCAGCGTGCCCGCCAGCGCGGCGACCCACGGGATCTTGTCGCCGGCGCCGACGGCGTGCTTGACCAGCCCGGCAACCGCGAAGGCGCCGGTGATCTCGAGCAGGAAGGCGCCCGCGTTGTAGAGGACGCGGCCGGCGACCTTGCGCGCGAGCAGCGTGCCGATGCCGGCGACGAGGTGCGCGGCCAGCACGACTTCGAAGGGCGCGATGAAGAACCCGATGACGAGCGGGATCTCGGTGAACGAGATCGTCCAGGAGATGCCGCTGCGGACGTCGACGTTGATGCCGAGCTGTTC
This sequence comes from Amycolatopsis sp. NPDC003731, assembly GCF_053586895.1. Classification (NCBI taxonomy): domain Bacteria; kingdom Bacillati; phylum Actinomycetota; class Actinomycetes; order Pseudonocardiales; family Pseudonocardiaceae; genus Amycolatopsis; species Amycolatopsis sp. NPDC003731. The sequence goes on from NZ_JBSFNC010000018.1 coordinate 12,661, forward strand.
GGCGAGCAGGAAGGCGACCGCGAGCACCGGCGCAATCCACAGCAGCCGGTCGTTCCACTCGAACGGCAGCCACGAGCCGACCGCGAACGCGGCGACGAGCCCGAGGCTCAGGACGGCGAAGGTGTAGACGCGGAACCGGCGTTCGTCGGTGCGGGCTTCGGCGGAGACGGGTGGTGTCCCGGAAGCGGCTCCCGGCCCGGGCTGCGCCTGCGCGACGGCGTCGCCGTGGGCGTTGGTGTCCGGCATCCGACCTTCCCTCCCGGCTTGTCCACCGGTGCTGATCCGTGACTTCGGGTGTGGACAAGGGCCATACCGTACCCCGTAGGGCGTACCCGTGTCCCTTTCGAGACAGTAAGAGATCACCCCAGGGTTAACAATGCCTCGAACGCGCTGACCTGCGTGGACCAGAGGGTGAAACGCCGTGACAACCGGGGCTTCGCCCCGGGCCGGGGGCTTCGCCACCCGGAACCCCCTGAAGCAGGGGTTGTCCGAACTCTGCCCAGTTCCCCTACGCACCGAAAGCCGGGGAGCGCTTCAATGTCTCCATGCACAGCGATGTGATTGCCACCGAGCACGCGGCGCGGCTCGCGGCGGTGGATCCCCTCCTCCCCGGCTCGACCCCCTTCGAAGCAGCGGAAAACGCGGTGGTCCTGGAGGTCGCGACGGGCGACTCCGCCGCGTCCGGGCTGGCGTCCCGCGTCCAGGTCGACCGCGACGCCCCGAACGCTCCCTGGCGCGCGCTGACCGAACACCGCCTCGACCTGCAGCTGGCCGGCCCGCAGCCGGCGGCCGTCCTCGACGCTCTGCTCACCCGATGGGATGAACATCTGCGCGCGGTCGCCGAGCGCGGCGACACCGAGACGGCGGCGATCGTCCCGCGCGCGAGCCGCGACGCCGCCGGCGGGCGGGAGATGCTGCACCACGGCTTCGCCCCGTTGCGGGTGATCGCCGTCCGCCCCTCGGAGCGGCTGGTCCCGGCCACCCCGCTGGGGACACCGGGGGTCAAGATCCGCCGTGCCGAGCCCGACGACCTCGAGACCGCGGTGGCGCTCGGCATGGAGCTGCACTCCTACGACGCCCAGTACGGCACGGTGAACTGGCGCACGGGGGTCGAGGAGATCCTGGCCAAGGACCTCGCCGAGCAGCTGAAGCGGCCGGAGCCGCCGTTGTGGATCGCCGAGCTGTACGGCCGTCCGCTCGGCATGGTGAGCGTCCAGCACCCGGGCGAGACCGGCTGGATCAGCGGCCGGGTCGCGGCTTCCCGGGTGGGCTACCTGTCGTCGCTGGCCGTGGCGGAGGCCGCGCGGTCCTCCGGCGTCGGCACGGCGCTGGCGACGCACGCCCACCACGTCCTGGACGAGGAAGGCGCCGACGTCGTCCTGCTGCACCACGCCGCGGCGAACCCGCTGTCGACGCCGTTCTGGTACGCGCAGGGCTACCGCCCGCTGTGGACGTACTGGCAGCGTCGACCGGCTGTTCGGTGAACTGCTGTTCGGTGAACTACTGGAGGATTACCGCGGCTGCCCCGGGCTTATAGGCTGACCTCGCCGCCAGCGAGGGGAGCCTGAAGTGACCGACCAGCGGGATTCCGCGCCGAGAGCGCCCGAGGGTGTCGACACCGAGAAGCCGTCCGCGGCCCGGATCTACGACTGGTACCTGGGCGGTACCCAGAACTGGGCCGTGGACCGCGAGTTCGGCCGGCGCATGGAGCAGCAGTGGCCGCTGGTGCGCCCGGGGTCGAAGCAGAACCGCGAGTTCATGAACCGCGCGGTCCGGGCGGCGCTGCGGGCCGGCATCCGGCAGTTCATCGACCTCGGCTCGGGCGTGCCGACGGCGGGCAACGTGCACGAGGTCGTCGAGGCGGAGCTGCCCGAGGACCACGACGCGAAGGTCGTGTACGTCGACTACGAGCCGGTCGCCGTCGCCCACGCGACGCTGATCCTCGAAGAGGGCATGGCGACCGACTGGGCCGGCATCGTCCAGGCCGACATGCGGGACGCGAAGTCCGTCCTGCGTTCCGAAGAGACGCGCCGGCTGATCGACTTCTCGCAGCCGGTCTGCCTGATCATGGCGGCGGTCCTGCACTTCGTCGGCCCGGACGACGACCCGGAGGGGCTCCTGGCGGCGTACCGCGACGCGCTCGCGCCGGGCAGCTGGCTGGCGATCTCCCAGATGAGCGAGGGCGACGGGTCGGGCCCGTACCTCGAGGGGCTGCGCTGGTTCGTCGAGCAGTACCGCAAGACGAGCAACCCGGTCTGGCTGCGCGACCGCGAGGAGATCGAGCCCCTCTTCGGCGGCTGGCCGCTCCTGGAGCCGGGCATCGTGCACCTGCCGGACTGGCGGCCGGACCGGAAGATCAACGCCCTGGAGGCGGAGGCCCGGCCCTTCGCTTGGTGCGCCGTCGCGGCGAAGCCAGGGCGCTGACCTGCGGTTTCCGCGATCGCTGTGGGCGAACGCACCATCGGAAACAAACACACCCATCGGAGAGTTGAGCTAGGCAGACTCAACTATCCGAGGAGTGCACATGTCCGACACCCGCCTCCTGCCCGTGCTCCCGCTCGATGACGACGTCGTGCTGCCGGGCATGGTCGTCCCGCTCGACCTGACCGACACCGAGACGCGGGCCGCGGTGGAGTCCGCCCAGGCCAAGACGCCGAGCCAGGCGTCCTTCCCCGGCATCCGCTCGGCCGCGCCCGCCAAGGCCGAAGTCCTCATCGTCCCGCGCGTCCACGGCGAATACGCCGAATTCGGCACCGTCGCGACGGTCGAGCGCATCGGCCGCGTGCCCGGCGGCAAGGCCGCCGTCCTGCTGCGCGGCACGGCCCGCGCGGTCGTCGGCCGGATCGCCGACGGTCCCGGCGCCGCCCGCTGGGTGCACGCCGAGGACGCCCCCGAGACCACGAACGACCAGACCGCCAAGCTCGCGGCCGAGTACAAGGCCGTCGTCATCTCAATCCTCCAGCAGCGCGGCGGCTGGCAGCTGATCGACGCCGTCCAGCAGGTCGAGGACGCCTCCGCGGTCGCCGACCTGTCCGGGAACGCGCCGTACCTGTCCACCGAGCAGAAGCTCGAGCTGCTGTCCACTTTGGACGTCACCGCGCGCCTGGAGAAGGCCCTCGAGTGGAGCAAGGAGCACCTGGCCGAGCTCGAGGTGACCGACACGATCCGCAAGGACGTCGCCGAGGGCATGGAGAAGCAGCAGAAGGAATTCCTGCTGCGCCGCCAGCTCGAAGCGATCCGCAAGGAACTCGGCGAACTCGACGGCACCGCCGACGAGACGGACTACCGCGCCCGCGTCGAGGGTGCCGAGCTGCCCGACGCCGTCAAGAAGGCCGCGCTGGCCGAAGTGGACAAGCTGGACCGCACGTCCGAGCAGTCCCCGGAGGGCGGCTGGATCCGCACCTGGCTGGACACCGTCCTGGAGCTGCCCTGGAACGAGCGCACCGAGGACAGTTACGACATCGCGGCCGCGCGTGCGGTGCTCGACGCCGACCACGCGGGCCTCGACGACGTCAAGGAACGCATCATCGAGTACTTGGCCGTCCGCAAGCGGCGTGCCGAATCGGGTCTCGGCCCGGTCGGTGGTCGCCGGTCCGGCGCGGTGCTCGCCCTCGCGGGCCCTCCCGGGGTCGGCAAGACGTCGCTGGGCGAGTCCGTCGCGAAGGCCATGGGCCGCAAGTTCGTCCGCGTGGCGCTCGGCGGCATCCGTGACGAGGCGGAGATCCGCGGCCACCGCCGCACCTACGTCGGCGCGCTGCCCGGCCGGATCGTCCGCGCCATCAAGGAAGCCGGCTCGATGAACCCGGTCGTGCTGCTCGACGAGATCGACAAGGTCGGCGCCGACTACCGCGGCGACCCGACCGCGGCCCTGCTCGAAGTGCTGGACCCGGAGCAGAACCACACGTTCCGCGACCACTACCTCGAGGTCGAGCTGGACCTGTCCGACGTCGTGTTCCTGGCCACGGCCAACGCCCTGGAGACCATCCCCGGCCCGCTGCTGGACCGCATGGAGCTCGTCACGCTGGACGGCTACACCGAGCACGAGAAGGTCACCATCGCCCGCGACCACCTGCTCCCGCGCGAGCTGGAGCGGGCCGGCCTGACCACCGCGGACGTCACGCTGACGGACGCCGCGTTCAGCCGGATCGCCGCCGAGTACACCCGCGAGGCGGGCGTGCGCGACGCGAACCGGACGATCGCCAAGGTGCTGCGGAAGATCGCGACCAAGGTCGCCCTGGACGAGGTTGCGCTGCCGGTTTCCCTGGACGCGTCCGATCTGGAGGCCTACCTGGGCCGCCCGCGGCACATCCCGGAGTCGTCGCTCCCGGCGTCGACCCAGCGCACGGCGACCCCGGGCGTGGCGACGGGCCTGGCGGTGACCGGCGCCGGCGGTGACGTCCTGTACATCGAGGCGTCGCTGGCGGACCAGGAGTCCGGCGCGTCCGGGCTGCAGCTGACCGGCCAGCTCGGCGACGTGATGAAGGAGTCGGTGCAGATCGCGCTGTCCTACCTCCGCTCGCACGGCGCGGAGCTGGAGCTGCCGGTGGGCGACCTCCGCAACCGCGGCATCCACGTCCACGTCCCGGCGGGCGCGGTGCCGAAGGACGGCCCGTCGGCGGGCATCACGATGACGACGGCCCTGGCCTCGCTGCTCTCGGGTCGCGTGGTCCGCGCGGACGTGGCGATGACCGGCGAGGTGTCCCTGACCGGGCGCGTCCTGCCGATCGGCGGCGTGAAGCAGAAGCTGCTGGCCGCACACCGGGCGGGGATGAAGACGGTGATCATCCCCCAGCGCAACGAGCCGGACCTGGACGACGTCCCGGCCGAGGTGCTCTCGCAGCTCGACGTGCACGCGGTGGCGAACGTCCGCGAGGTCCTCGACCTCGCCCTGACCCCGGCTTCGACGCCGGTTTCCCAGGCGGCGTAACCCCGAGCGCCGCCACCCCCGGACGGCCGGTTTCCCTCTCCCCCAAGGGAAACCGGCCGTTCTCCTACGCGGCGGCCTTCCGCGCGGCGACGAGGCAGCCACGACCGGTCCCGGCGGCCGCCGTGCCGTCTCGACGGCGGAACGCGGCTGCGCGGGTTGAGCATGGTCGTCACGACGAGCCCGCCGGGCCGCGTGTCGAGCAGGTGCCGCACCATCATCCGGCGTGGTCGTTTCGCACAGCCGGCCACGAGCGCGGGTTCGGCGTACTGCGCCCGAGGCAGTGTCGAGCCGCTCAAGAAAGGCGTTACGCGCGATTCGGGAAACGGTGCCAAAGGCCAATCAACTCTCGCTCACCGAAAATATCGACCACGTCGAATCGGGGAAGGGTTTAGCCCGTCCGCGTGGCACCCACCTACGCGAAGCGGCCCCATGACTTTCGCCATGGGGCCGCTCGCTGAGGGTGGCGGGTGAGGGATTCGAACCCCCGTAGGCAATGCCAACTGGTTTACAGCCAGTCCCCTTTGGCCACTCGGGTAACCCGCCAAGGCCGGTCGCACCGGCCGGGGGAAAGCTTACCCAACGCTCCGGAGCAGGGGTCAACCGGGATACCCGTCGGGTGACAGGGGCTAGGCTGGGTGCCCCCTGACAAGCGAGTACGAGGTGTGAGGACACGTGGCGGATCCCTCTTTCGACGTCGTGAGCAAGGTCGACCGCCAGGAGGTGGACAACGCGCTCAACCAGGCGAGCAAGGAGCTGGGCACCCGGTTCGACTTCCGCGGCACCGGCACGACGATCAACTGGGCCGGCGAGGAGGCGCTCACGATCGAGTCCGAGACCGAGGAGCGCGCCCTGGCCGCGGTCGAGGTGTTCAAGGAGAAGCTGATCAAGCGCAACATCTCCCTGAAGGCCTTCGAAGCCGGCGAGCCGGCGCTGTCGGGCAAGATCTACAAGATCTCCGGCAAGATCCTCCAGGGCATCGCCTCGGACAAGGCGAAGCAGATCGCCAAGTTCATCCGCGACGAGGGCCCCAAGGGCGTCCAGGCCCAGATCCAGGGCGACCAGCTGCGAGTGTCGGGCAAGAAGAAGGACCAGCTGCAGGACGTGATCGCCTTGCTCAAGGGCAAGGACTTCGAGATCGCGCTGCAGTTCACCAACTACCGGTGACGCCGCCGCGGGCACCCGGTCGCCGGGTGCCCGCTCACGACGGCGTCAGCGTCCAGCTCGCCTCGTAGCCCCCCACCTGCAGGTACACCGGCCCGCGGACGTCCCGCTCCACCTGCAGGTCGCCGATCTGGTTGAGGATCAGGTCGCGGTCCTCCGGCGACATCACCCACAGCCCGATGGCGCCGCGCGTCTTCGCCGTGAACCGCACGTGAGCCACGCCCGCCGGCAGGCGGACCACCGCGTCGCCCTTACCCGGCGTCTCCTTGCCCGCCTCCGCCGTCGGCACGCTCCGGTGGTCCGCGATCGTCGCCGTCCAGGGGGCGTTCGCGTGGACCGTCACGCGCTTCACCGGGGTGCGCGGGTCCGTGTTCATCCACGTCGTGCCCTTGTACGCGCCGATCGCGTTGACCAGGCCGTGGTCGCCGCCGTCCGTGTCGACGATCACGTTGGACGTGCACTTCGGGCACTCGAACGTGAAGAAGCCCACCTGGTCCGCCGGCCACGTCGTCTGGAACTCGCCGCTCTCCGTGCCCGTGTGCGTCTCCGGAGGCACGTCACGCGGCTCCGCGGGCGCAGTGGACAACGGCGCGGGAGACGACGGGGAAGCAACCGGATCGACGATCTCGCCGTAGCCGGTCGCCGGCGCGCACGCCGACGTCAGCACCAAGAGCAGCAGCACACCCAGCCGGATCTTCATGTTTCCCCCTCGGTGATCTTTCGGCCCCGGGGACGGGAGCGTTACCCGAACGCGTGAATGCGCCGGGTGACCGTCGCCCACCCGTGTTGTAATCGCGCGGTCACCGCGTGGAGGGGGTCGAGTTGCGCCGTTCGCTGGTCTTCCTGCTGACGCTCGCCGCCGTCGCCTCGCTGCTGACGCCCGCGAGCGCCGCCGAACGCCAGCAGCTCGTCCCCGGCTTCGGCGCCTATCCGCGGCTGATCCGGCTGGGGAACGGGCGCATCATCGCCACTCTGACCAGCGAAGACGCCGACGGCAAGTACACGCCCGTGCTGGAGAGCACCGACGAAGGCGAGTCGTTCCACGAGATCGGCGCGATCCACGACCCCGAAGGCCGGTCCGGCATGTGCTGCGGCACCGTCTACGAACTGCCCGAGCGCGTCGGCCGGCTCCGCGCGGGCACGCTGCTGTGGGCCGCCTCCTACCGGCAGGACGCCGGGCCGCGGCGCCGCATCGGGATCCGCGTCTGGGCCAGCAAGGACGGCGGCCGCTCGTGGAGCTTCCTGTCCGAGGCCGCGCGGTCGCACAACATCGACGGCATCTGGGAGCCCGAGTTCACCGTCGACGCGGGTGGCACGCTCTGGCTCCACTTCGCCGACGAGACGCAGGCGCCGAAGTACGCCCAGGTGCTCAACCGGGTCGCTTCGACCGACGGCGTGAACTGGGGCACCAAGCAGCTCACCATGGCGATCCCGCCCGACCGCGTGCGCCCGGGGATGCCGATCATCCGGCGGCTGCCCGACAGCCGCTACTACTTCGCCTACGAGATCTGCAACTTCCGCGACCGCTACTGCGACCCGTACTTCAAGATTTCCGTCGACGGCGCCAACTGGGGCGACCCCGCCGATCCGGGCACCCGCGTCGACACGGCCACCGGCAATTACTTCCAGCATGCGCAAACCATCACGCTGTTCCCCGGCGGCCCGAACGGCGTGAGGATCGTCATGGTCGGGCAGATCTACACGAACGCCAAGGGCGTGCCGCAGCCGCAGAACGGCCAGGTCCTGCTGGCCAACGACGACTTCGGCGCTGGTCACTGGTACGAACTGCCCGCTCCCGTGCACATCAGCAGGATCTGGAACAACTTCTGCCCCAACTACTCCTCGACGCTGCTGCCGGTCGACGACGACCGGAACGTGCTGGAAATCGCCACCGAGGACAACGCCGGCTGCAAGGCCTACTTCGGTAAAGGATCCGCCTTCTAGCGACGGCCCGTAGGGTGGTCGGGTCGCGGCCACGGGAAAGGGAGGCAGTCCATGAAGGGGATCGTGCTGGCCGGAGGCAGCGGGACACGTCTGCACCCGATCACCCAGGCGGTGTCCAAGCAGCTGCTGCCGGTCTACGACAAGCCGATGGTCTACTACCCCATCTCGGTGCTGATGCTGGCCGGGATCCGCGAGATCCTCGTCATCTCCACCCCCACCGACCTGCCGATGTTCCGCAGGCTGCTGGGCAACGGCGACCAGTTCGGCGTCTCCTTCTCCTACGCCGAGCAGCCGAGCCCGAACGGCCTGGCCGAGGCCTTCGTGATCGGCGCGGACTTCATCGGCGACGACGACGTGGCGCTGGTCCTCGGCGACAACATCTTCTACGGCCAGGGCTTCTCGAGCCGCCTCCAGCAGGCCGTGCGCGAGCTCGACGGCTGCGTCCTGTTCGGCTACCCGGTCAAGGACCCCGAGCGCTACGGCGTCGGCGAGGTCGACGACGCGGGCAAGCTGATCACCATCGAGGAGAAGCCGCTGAAGCCGCGCTCCAACCAGGCGATCACCGGCCTGTACTTCTACGACAACGAGGTCGTCGACATCGCCGGCGCGCTGAAGCCGTCGGCGCGCGGTGAGCTGGAAATCACCGACGTCAACCTGACCTACCTGCGGAAGGACCGCGCCACGCTCGTCGAGCTCAGCCGCGGCTTCGCCTGGCTCGACACCGGCACGCACGACTCGCTGCTCGAAGCCGGCCAGTTCGTGCAGGTCCTGGAGCACCGGACGGGCGTGCGCATCGCCTGCCTCGAGGAGATCGCGCTGCGCATGGGCTTCATCGACGCCGACGAGTGCTACGCGCTGGGTGCGAAGCTGGCGAAGTCCGGCTACGGCGACTACGTCAAGGCAGTCGCCGTAGCGGCGGGAGCGTCGGTCTAGCCGGTCCACAGAGGACGGAAGGCTCAGAACGGCCGGCGCGCCATCTCCTCCAGCCGCGCGATCCGGTCGGCGATCGGCGGGTGCGTCGAGAACAGCTTGCTCAGCCCCTCGCCCGGGCGGAACGGGTTCGCGATCATCAGGTGCGACTGCGACACCAGCTGCGGCTCGGCCACCAGCGGCTTCGCCCGGGTGCCGGCGTCCAGCTTCCGCAGCGCCGAGGCCAGCCCCAGCGGGTCGCCGGTCAGCCGGGCACCCGACGCGTCGGCCTGGTACTCCCTCGACCGGCTGACACCCATCCGTATGACGGCCGCCGCGATCGGGCCGACGAAGATCAGCAGGAGGCTGAGCAGGGGGTTCCCGTCGCGGTTGTTGCCGCCGAAGAACAGCGCGATGTTTGCGAGCACGCTGATCACGCTGGCCAGCGCGCCGGCCACGCACGAGATCAGGATGTCGCGGTTGTAGACGTGCGACAGCTCGTGGCCGAGCACCGCCCGCAGCTCGCGCTCGTCGAGCAGCTCGAGGATGCCGGTGGTGCAGCACACCGCCGCGTGCCGCGGGTTGCGGCCGGTCGCGAACGCGTTCGGCGCGACCGTCGGGCTGATGTAGAGCTGCGGCATCGGCTGCCGGGCGACCTGCGCGAGCTCGCGCACGATCCGGTACATCGCGGGCTGCTCGACCTCGGACACCGGCCGCGCCCGCATCGCGCGCAGCGCCAGCTTGTCGGAGCTGAAGTAGGCGAACGCGTTCATCCCCAGGGCCACGACCAGCCCGATGACCAGCGCGCCCCGGCCGAAGAACCCGCTGAGCGCGACGATGATCGCCGACAGCAGGCCGAGCAGCAATGCCGTCTTGAGTCCGTTCTGGTGCCCGTGCACGTCCGCTCGCCTCCGTCCGCTCTGGAAGTGGGTTACCCAGTGGAAACAACGCGATCGGGGGACGCGAAGTTCCTTCACATGGCGATCCCGCGGGTTACGCTCGCACGGCGAGATGATCAGGAGCGGAGGCGCCGATGGGCGGTGCGCGGCTACCCCGGCGAGCACTGTTCGCCCTGGTCACGGCGGGTGCCGGCGCCCTCGTCCTGCCCGGGACGGCCCGCGCGGAGGACGTCCGGTCCCTCGACCTCGGCGGGGCGCCGGCCAGGGTCGCGGTGAACCCGGTCACCGGCCTCGGGTACGTCACCGACGCCCAGGCCGGGACGGTCTCCGTGGTGGATCCGCGCCGGGTGTCGGTCGTCGACGTGATCCACGTCGGCGGCGAGCCCGGCGACGTCGCGGCCGACCCGGCGGCCGGCCGGATCTACGTCGCGAACCCGCCGGCGGGCACGGTCGTGGTGCTGGACAGCCGGACGCACGACCTGGTGAGCGTGATCGGCGCGGGCGCCGGCGCGTCGGCGCTGGCGGTCGACGAGGAGGCCAACCGCGTCTACGCGGCCAGCGGCACCACCGGCACGCTCGCCGTGCTCGACGGCGTCAGCTGCACGCTCGCCGCGCTCGTGCCGGGCCCGAAGCCGGGCTTCGCCGGGATCGGCGTCGACTCCGGCCGCAAGCTGGCCTACTGCGCGAGCACCGCCTCCGATTCGGTCGAGGTCTTCTCGATCGACAGCGGGCGGTTCGTCGCCTCGGTGCAGGTCGGGCGCAACCCGACCGGCGTCGCCGTGCACCAGGCGAGCGGCACGGTCTACGTCGCGAACTCCGGCATCCACCACATGTCCATTGTGGACGCCGCGACCCGCACCGAGCGCAAGACCGTGCTGCTGCGCAGCGAATCCTCCGCGCTGGCCGTGCACCAGGGCACGAACACGGTGTACACGAACGGCGGCCAGAACGGGCTCACCCGCGTCGACGGCACGGCGGGCACGCTGAGCGGCGAGCTGTCACTGGGCGTCAACCCCGGCGACGTCGCGGTCGACCAGCGGTCACGCACCGTGTGGGTCACCGACCCCCTGCACGGGCGCCTCTTCCTGGTCCGCGACTTCTGACCGCCCAGCTGGGGCAACTCCAGGTATACGGTCGGCGGACATGGAACTCGGACTGCAGATCCCCGACTTCACCTGGCCGAACGGGGCGTCCGCGCTGGGCGCCGACCTGGCCGCCGTCGTCCGCGCCGCCGACCGGGCCGGCTTCGGCTCCATCGCCGTGATGGACCACTTCTTCCAGATCGGCGGCGTCGGCCCGACCGAAAACGACATGCTCGAGGCGTACACGACCCTCGGCTTCATCGCGGCGCACACCGAGCGCGCCAAGCTGCTCACCGTCGTCACCGGGGTCCTCTACCGGCACCCCGGCCTGCTGGCCAAGGCGATCACGACGCTGGACGTGCTCTCCGGCGGCCGCGCGATCCTTGGCATCGGCGCGGGCTGGAACGAGGAGGAGTCCCGCGGGCTCGGCTTCCCGTTCCCGTCCGTGGCCGAGCGCTTCGAGCTGCTGGAGGAGAACCTCCAGTACGTGCTGCAGATGTGGGCCGACGGTGACGCGCCGTTCAAGAGCAAGCACTTCGACGCCGAACGGCTGCTGAACGTTCCCCAGGCGCTGTCGGAGCCGCGGCCGCCGATCATGATCGGCGGCGGCGGGGAGAAGAAGACGCTGCGGCTGGTCGCGAAGTACGCCGACCAGTGCAACCTGTTCAACGGGCCGGAGCTGGAGCGCAAGCTCGACGTGCTGCGGCAGCACTGCGAGAACGAGGGCCGCGACTACGACTCGATCACCAAGACCGTCTACCACATCCTCGACATCGGCGAGAACGGTGAGAAATCCGGCGAGCTGCTGGCCGAGCTGGAGCGGCTGAACGGCCTGGGCATCCACGTGGCGCTGGGCATGGTCCCGCACGTCCACCGGCCGGAGATCCTGGAGAAGTTCGCCACCGACGTCATCCCGGCGGCGGCGAAGATCTCCTGACCGTCGTCCTGAGCCCTCTCCGCCACCCGGCGGGGAGGGCTCAGCCGTCCTTGGCGACGACCCGGGTGAGGGCCGCGACGCCGATCCCGGTCACCGCCACCACGATCCCGGTGATCAGCCAGCCCACCAGCGCGAGCACCACGCCGGTGACCCCGAAGAGGGCGAGTTCCAGCAGGAAGCGGGCCGGTTCCGGCAGGCGGCGGCGCGCCCGCGGCGCCAGGAAGAGACCCCAGAGCGCGGCGGCCGCCACCGGCAGCAGGACCGCGTCGACGATCGCCAGCGCGACCCCGCTGCCGAGCTGGGTGCCCGCCAGGGCCAGCCCGCCCAGCAGCATCAGCTCGGTGAGGAAGCGGGCCGTCAGCACCACGCCCGAGAACCCGCTCAGGCGGGGGGTGGACTCCGATGTCATCCGGCCAGCCTAGGAGCACGTCCACTGTGGACGTTACGGGTCCGGCCGGGTACGGTTCGTGATTCCGGCCACAGTCCGGCCGTTCAGGTTGCGGTTCCGAATCGGTCCACCAGCGGCTCCCGCGTCGCTGTAACGACCTCCCGGCGCCGGTCGACGTGTTGGGTGCACATCGCGACCGCGAGCCAAGGAGCCTGGTAGATGACCACATGTCGACTCTGCGGTTCGACAAACACGGCCAGTGTCGTCGACCTCGGCGCGACTCCCCCGTGTGAGCGATTTTTGCCGGCGGAGCAGCTCGACGAACCGGAAGCCACCTTCCCGCTGCACCTGAAGGTCTGCACCGACTGCTGGCTCGCCCAGATCCCGCCGCTGATCGACCCCGACGACACCTTCACCGAGTACGCGTACTTCTCGTCCTTCTCGACGTCGTGGGTCGAGCACGCGAAGCGGTTCGTCGACGGCGCGGTCGAGCGGCTCGGGCTCGGCGAGAAGTCGTTCGTCGTCGAGGTGGCGAGCAACGACGGGTACCTGCTCCAGCACGTCGTCGGGCACGGGATCCGGTGTCTGGGCGTGGAACCTTCGGTGAACGTCGGGCAGGCGGCGCGCGACGCCGGCGTGCCCACCCTGACGGCCTTCCTCTCCGAGGAAACCGGCCTGAAGGTGCGCGAGGAGCACGGGCCGGCGGACCTCGTCGCCGCGAACAACGTCTACGCGCACATCCCCGACGTCCTCGGCTTCACGAAGGGCCTGCGGGCGCTCGTCGCCGACGACGGCTGGGTCTCCATCGAGGTCCAGCACCTGCTCACGCTGATCGAAAAGAACCAGTACGACACGATCTACCACGAGCACTTCCAGTACTACACGGTCGAATCCGCGCGCCGCGCCCTCGCGACCGGCGGGCTGACCGTGGTCGACGTCGAGCTGCTGCCGACGCACGGCGGGTCGATCCGGCTTTGGGCGCGCCCCGACGGTGTCGCGGGCGAGCCCAGCGAGCGGATGACCGACGTGCTGGAGCGCGAAAAGGCCGCCGGGCTGCACGAGCTGTCCGGGTACACCGAGTTCGCCGAGCGCGTCACCCGCGTGCGGCTGGACCTGCTGAAGTTCCTCATCGAGGCGCGCAACGACGGGAAGACCGTCGTCGGCTACGGCGCCCCGGGCAAGGGCAACACCCTGCTGAACCACTGCGGCATCCGGACGGACCTGCTGCAGTACACGGTCGACCGCAACCCGTACAAGCACGGGCGCTTCACCCCGGGCACGCGCATCCCGGTGCTGCCCCCGGAACGGATCGACGCGGACCGGCCGGACTACGTGCTCGTCCTCCCGTGGAACCTCCGGGAGGAACTGACCGAACAGCTCTCCCACATCGGGTCCTGGGGCGGCAAGCTCGTGTTCCCGATCCCCCACCTGGAAATCGTCGAGGTGCAGTGAAGTGAAGGTCGTCCTCTTCTGCGGTGGCTACGGGATGCGGATGCGCAACGGCGCGGCCGACGACGTCCCGAAGCCGATGGCGATGGTCGGTCCGAGACCGCTCATCTGGCACGTCATGCGGTACTACGCGCATTTCGGCCACACCGAATTCATCCTGTGCCTCGGCTACGGCGCGGCGCACATCAAGAACTTCTTCCTGTCCTACGAGGAAACGATTTCGAACGATTTCATCCTCCGGGGCGGCAAGGCCGAGCTGCTTTCGACCGACATCGCGGACTGGACGATCACCTTCGTGCAGACCGGGATCGAGTCGCCGATCGGCGAGCGGCTGCGGCGGGTGCGTGACCACCTCGACGGCGACGAGATGTTCCTCGCGAACTACGCCGACGTCCTGTCCGACGTGCCGCTGCCCGAGATGATCGAGCGCTTCGAGAAGTCGGACGCGGGCGCGTCGATGATGGTCGTCCCGCCGCAGTCGTCGTTCCACTGCGTCGAAATGGACGAAGGCGGCATGGTCGGCTCGATCACCGCGGTGAGCGAAATGCCGCTGTGGGAGAACGGCGGCTACTTCGTGCTGCGGCAGGACGTGTTCGACCACATTCCCGAGAACGGCGACCTGGTCGCCGACGGCTGCGCCGAGCTGGCCAAGCAGGGCCGTCTGCTGGCCTACCCGTACCGCGGGTTCTGGAAGCCGACCGACACGGTCAAGGAGCGGGCGGCGCTGGACTACGCCTACAGCCACGGCGACCGCCCCTGGGCGCTGTGGGAGCGCCCGGCCGCGAGCACCGCGTGATCGGGCTCCGACCGGATCGGCTCGGCAGCGTCGTCGCACTCGGTGCGCACTGCGACGACATCGCGATCGGCGCCGGCGGCACGCTGCTGACGCTGTGTTCCTCCCGGCCCGGCCTGCGGGTCGACGCCCTGGTCCTCTCCGGCGGCGGCACCGACCGCGAGGACGAGGAGCGGGCCGCGCTGGCGGCGTTCTGCCCCGGCGCGGACGTCGACGTCACGGTGCTGAAGCTGCGGGACGGGCGCTTCCCGGCCCACTGGGAAGAGGCCAAGAACGCCCTCGAAGACCTGCGGCGGCGGACCGACCCGGACGTCATCCTGGCGCCGCGCACCGACGACGCGCACCAGGACCACCGCGGGCTGGCGAAGCTGGTGCCGACGGCGTTCCGCGACCACCTGACGCTCGGCTACGAGATCGTCAAGTGGGACGGCGACCTCGGCCGCCCGTCGGTGTACCAGCCGCTGTCCGACGAGCTCGCGGAGGAGAAGGTCCGGCTGCTGCAGGCGCACTACGCCTCGCAGCGGCACCGGCCCTGGTACGACCGCGAGGCGTTTCTGGGGCTGGCCCGGATCCGCGGGATCGAAGCCGCCGCGAAGTACGCCGAAGCGTTTTTCGTCAAGAAACTCACTCTCGATCTGAAGGGCTGAATCCGATGCGGGTGTTGCTGACGGGGCACAAGGGCTACCTGGGGACGGTGATGGCCCCGGTGCTCGCCGCCGCCGGCCACGAAGTCACCGGCCTGGACTCCGGGCTGTTCGAGGACTGCCTGCTCGGGCCCGCCCCCGCCGACCCGGCCGGGCACGTCGTCGACCTGCGGGACGTCACGGCTTCGCACGTCGAAGGCTTCGACGCCGTGATCCACCTGGCCGCGCTGTCGAACGACCCGCTGGGCTCGCTCGCGCCGGAGCTGACCTACGACATCAACCACCACGCGTCGGTGAAGCTCGCGAAGCTGGCGAAGGACGCGGGCGTCAAGCGGTACATCTACGCGTCGACCTGCTCGGTGTACGGCGCGGGCGGCGACAACCTCGTCGACGAGGACGCCCCGCTGCGCCCGGTGACGCCGTACGCGGAGTCGAAGGTGCGTGTCGAGGCCGACGTCCACGAGCTCGCCGACGACGACTTCACGCCGGTGTACATGCGCAACGCGACCGCGTTCGGCTACTCGCCCCGCCTGCGCGGCGACATCGTGCTGAACAACCTGACCGCGCACGCCCACCTGTCCGGCGAGGTGCTGGTGCTCTCGGACGGCACGCCGTGGCGCCCGCTGGTGCACGCCCAGGACATCGCGCGCGCGTTCGCGGCTGCGTTGTCCGCGCCGAAGGAGGCCGTGCACAACAAGGCCTTCAACATCGGCACCGAGGAGAACAACGTCACGGTCGCCGAGATCGCCCAGGAGGTCGTCGAGGCCGTGCCGGGTTCGACGCTGAACATCACCGGCGAGGCGGGCGCCGACCCGCGCTCCTACCGGGTCGACTTCTCGCGCTTCCGCGCGGCGGTCCCCGGCTTCGCCTGCGACTGGTCGGTCAAGGACGGCGCCGTCGAGCTCATCGAGGCCTACCGCAAGTTCGGGCTGACCCGCGAGTCGTTCCAGCAGCTGTTCACCCGGCTCGCCTGGCTGAAGAGCGAGGGCGAAGCCGGCCGCGTCGACACCACCCTGCGGCGGAAGTAGTGGCGGGCCCGCAGCTGCGGACCGGGGCGGAGCTGCACGCCCTGGTCGAGCGGCTGTACCCGATCTGCCGCAGCATCACCGGCGACGGCGTGCGGCAGACCTTGGACATCATCGGCGAGCACATCGCGCTGGAGCGGCACGAGGTCCCGACCGGCACCGCGGTGCTGGACTGGACGATCCCGCAGGAGTGGAACATCCGGGACGCCTACGTCGCCGCGCCTTCGGGCGAGCGCGTGATCGACTTCCAGGAGCTGAACCTGCACGTCGTCGGGTACAGCGTCCCGGTGCGGCAGCGGATGCCGCTGAGCGAGCTGCGGGAGCACCTGCACACGCTGCCGGACCAGCCGTCGTGGGTGCCCTACCGGACCAGCTATTACGCCCCGGCCTGGGGATTCTGCCTCGCGCAGGAGAAGCTCGACGCGCTCCCCGACGGCGAATACGACGTCGTCATCGACTCGACGCTGGCCGACGGCTCGCTGACCTACGCCGAGCACGTCGTGCCCGGCCGCGTCACCGACGAGGTCATCGTGTCCTGCCACGTGTGCCACCCGTCGCTGGCGAACGACAACCTCGCCGGCATCGCGGTGGCCATCTCGCTGGCCCAGCAGCTGGCTCTCTCCCAGCCCCACTACACCTACCGGTTCCTGTTCATGCCGGGCACGATCGGCTCGATCACCTGGCTGGCGCGCAACGCTTCCCGGATCGACAAGGTCCGGCACGGCCTCGTGCTGGCGTGCGCGGGCGACCCGGGGTCGCTGACGTACAAGAAGTCCCGCCGCGACGACGCCGAGATCGACCGCGTCGTGCAGCACGTCCTGCGATCGCGGGAGCACCGGGTCGTCGACTTCTCGCCGTACGGCTACGACGAGCGCCAGTTCTGCTCGCCGGGCTTCAACCTCGGCGTCGGCTCCCTGACGCGCACGCCGTACGCGGGCTACCCGGAGTACCACACCTCGGCGGACAACCCGAGTTTCGTGTCGCCCGCGGCCATGGAGGACACCCTCAGCGCGCTTCTCGACGCCTTCGGCGTCCTGGACCGCAACCGCCGGTACGTGAATCTAAGCCCGTACGGCGAGCCCCAGCTCGGCAAGCGCGGGCTGTACGACTCGCTCGGCGGCCGCAGCGACGCCAAGCAGGCCCAGATGGCGATGCTGTGGGTGCTCAACCTCTCCGACGGTTCGCACAGCCTGCTCGACATCGCCGAGCGCGCCGGCCTGCCCTTCGACATCGTCGACGTCGCGGCCCGGGCGCTCCACGACGCCGGCCTGGTCAAGGAGTGAGCGACGTGGCCAACCATCGCCGTACCCCGCGCTCGATCTTCCGGTCGGGCGCGGTTCGCGCGATGGCCGGACGGTTGAGCTGGGGCCTCGGCGACCAGGCCGTGTCCAGCCTGACCAACTTCGCCGTCGGGCTGTACGTGGCCCGCTCGCTCGGCACGTTCGCGTTCGGCATCTTCAGCCTCGCCTGGGTCACCTACGGCGTGGTGCTCAACGTCTCCCGCGGCCTGGCCACCGACCCCCTGATGGTGCGCTTCAGCGCCGTCCCGGAGGACCGGTGGCGGGTCGGGGTGGCGAGCGCGTCGGGCACCGCGATCGGCGTCGGCTGCGCGACCGGCCTGGTCAGTCTCGTGGCCGGCCTGGCCGCGGGCGGCCCGCTCGGCAACGCGTTCGTCGCCCTCGCCGTGGTGCTGCCGGGCCTGCTCCTCCAGGACGCCTGGCGCTTCGCGTTCTTCGCGCGCGGCGCGGGCAAGAAGGCGTTCGTCAACGACTGCGTGTGGGGCGTGGCCCTGATCCCGGCGCTCTACGTCGCCGCCCAGATCCACACGGTGGTCGCGTTCGTGCTGGCCTGGGGCCTGTCCGGCGCGGTCGCGGCCCTGTACGGCGGGTTCCAGACGAGGATCCTCCCGCACCCGCGCGAGATGCTCGGCTGGCTCCGGACGCAGCGCGACCTCAGCGTCCGGTACCTCGTCGAGAACGTCAGCAACAGCGGCGCCTCGCAGCTGCGCGCGTACGGCCTCGGCGCCATCGCCGGGATCACGGCCGTCGGCGCGGTCCGCGGCGCCGAGCAGCTCCTCGGCCCGTTCCTGGCCCTGCTCATGGGGCTGTCCCTGGTCACCGTCGCCGAGGGCGCACGGGTGCTTCAGCGGGCGCCGCACCGGCTGAAGCACTTCTGCATGATCCTCGGCGGCGGCCAAGCGGGCGCCGCCCTGTGCTGGGGCCTCGGCCTGCTCCTCCTCGTGCCCGACAGCGCCGGCCGCTGGGTGATGGGTTCGGTCTGGGACTCGTCGTCCCCGCTGATCCTCCCGGTGACCCTCGCCGTCGTCGGCGCGAGCTTCGCCACGGGCGCGGCCGCCGGCCTGCGCGCCCTCGGCGCGGCCAAGCGGAGCCTGCGCTCGCAGCTGGTCGCGTCCCTGTTCTACGTCACCTTCGGCATCGCCGGCGCGTTCCTCGGCGGCGCGTCCGGGTCCGCGTGGGGCGTCGCGACGGCCACCCTCAGCGGATCCGTCGTCTGGTGGTTCCAGCTGCGGGCCGGGCTGCGCGAGTACGTGCCGCCGGGGGCCGACGAGCCCACCGTGGTGTTCGAGCCGATCAAAGAGCCGATCAAGGAATGAGGACTCCATGACCACCGTCCCGCGGCTGAGCCTCGGCCTCCCGGTGTACAACGGCGAGGAGTACCTCGCCGAGTCGCTGGACGCCCTGCTCGGCCAGACCTACGAAGACTTCGAGCTGATCATCTCGGACAACGCCTCCACCGACGGCACCGACGAGATCTGCCGCCGCTACGCCGAGAAGGACTCGCGGATCCGCTACGTCCGCCAGCCGAAGAACATCGGCGCGACGCCGAACCACAACTTCGTGTTCGACGTCTCCCGCACCGAGCTCTTCAAGTGGGTCTCCCACGACGACCTGTATGCCCGCGACCTGCTCAAGCGGTGCATCGAAGCCCTCGACGAGCGCCCGGACATCATCCTGGCCCACTGCGACCAGGCGATCATCGACGGCGACGGCCGCATCGTCCAGCCGCTGCAGTACACGCTGGACACGGCGTCCCCGCACGCGCCGGACCGCTTCCGCAGCATCCTGTTCGAGCCGGGCGGCGACGACTTCTACGGCGTCATCCGCGCCGACGTCCTCCGCCGCGTCAAGCCGCTCGACAGCTACCACCACGCCGACCGGACGTACTCGGCCGAGATGGCCCTGCACGGCCCGTTCCACCAGGTGCCCGAGCTGCTCTACTTCCGCCGCGACCACCCCGGCCGCGCGGAACGGGCCAACCCGACCATCCGGAGCCGGTGCGCGAATCTGGACCCGCGGCGCGCGAACCGGCTCCGGAATCCCACCGTCCGCCTGCTCGGCGAGTACGTGTACGGGTTCGCGGACCTGATCCGCCGCGCGCCGATCTCGGCGGCCGACAAGCGCGAGTGCTTCGGCCACCTCGGCGCCTGGCTGACCAACCGGGCCCGCTCCGGCCACGGCGAGCGCGTCGAGGACCGCGCGCCGACCGCCTCGGACGTCGCCACGGTCAACGAGATCGTGGCCGGCCGGGAAGGCAGGCTCGCGTGAAGCGTCGGCCCCGCGTCGGCGTGTTCGGCCTGCTCGGCTCGGGGAACCTCGGCAACGACGGTTCCCTCGAAGCCGTACTCGGCTACCTGCGCGCCGAGTACCCGGACGCGGTCCTGACCGGCCTGGTGGGCGGCCCGGACATCGTCCGCGCGCGGTACGGCGTCGACACCACGCCGCTGCACTGGAACCAGGCCGAGTACGAGACGGCGTCCGGCCTCCGGTCGATCGTCATCAAGGGACTCGGCAAGCTGGTCGACATCGGCCGAACGGCCGCCTGGGTCCGCAAGCAGGACGTCGTCATCGTGCCCGGCATGGGTGTCCTCGAAGCGACGCTTCCGCTGCGTCCGTGGGGTTTCCCGTATTCGCTCTTCCTCCTCTCCGCCACCGGGCGCCTCTTCGGCACCAAGGTGGCCCTCGTCTGCGTGGGTGCGAACCACATCAGCGCGCGGGCGACCCGGACGCTGGTCCGCTGGTCCGGCCGGCTGGCCGCGTACCGCTCCTACCGCGACGACATCTCCCGCGACGCCATGCGCGCCATGGGCGTCGACACGAGTGCCGACCAGGTCTACCCCGACCTCGCGTTCTCCCTCCCCACCCCGGCCGCCGGCGGTAAGCCGGGCACCGTCGGCGTCGGCGTGATGGCCTACTACGGCGGCAACGACGACCGCGCCGAGGCCGACCGCATCTACCGCCACTACGTGGACACGATGAACCGTTTCGTCGCCTGGCTCGTTGACCAGGGCAGACCCGTCCGGCTGTTCATCGGTGATCAGATCGACCGGCAGGTCGTCGACGAGATCATCGAGAAGACCGCTTCCCCGCTGGTGACGGCGGCTCCGGCGGAGACCCTGGACGAGCTGATGCACGAGATGGCCGCGGTGGACAGCGTGGTGGCCACGCGCTACCACAACGTGCTCTGCGCCCTGAAGGTCGCGAAACCGACCGTGGCGATCGGCTACGCGCCGAAGAACGACGTCCTCATGGCGGAGATGGGCCTCGACGGCTTCACCCAGCGGGCGAAGACCGTCGCCTTCGACCGGCTCGTCGAGCAGTTCACCGAACTCGAGAACCGCTCCGCCGAACTGCGCCAGACGCTCCAGGAACGGAACGAGATGAACGCCCAGCGGCTCAAGGACCAGTTCGCCGCCCTTTCGGCGGCCCTCTTCGGGGGTGCGCGATGAAGGCGATTCCGGTGCCCGAGATCGACGGTGCGTATCTGTTCGAACCCACCCCGCACGCGGACCAGCGCGGCTTCTTCAGCCGGACGTTCGACCGCGACGTCGTCGCCTCGGTGGGAATCGACCCGGACGGCTTCGTCCAGGACAGTCTTTCCCGTTCGCGCAAAGGCGTGGTCCGCGGGATGCACCTGCGTGGCGGGGCCGGCGAGGCGAAGCTGGTGCGGTGTTCCCACGGCGCCATCTTCGACGTCGTCGTGGATCTCCGACCGGATTCGCCGACGTTCCGGAATGTGAAAACCTTCGAACTTTCCGGTGATACCCAGGTTTCTTTGTACATCCCCGCGGGCTGCGCACACGGATTCCAGTCACTCACCGATCCCTCTGACGTTTCGTACCGTATCGATCGGGCGCACGATCCTGAAGAGGACATTACGATTTCGTACAAAGACCCTGAATTGGACATTTCGTGGCCACTGTCGGTCACAATGGTCAGTGACCGGGACGAACGGGCGCCCTCTCTCGGAGAGGCGTTGAAACCAACGAGGTGAACCACGACATGGGAACGAACCTGCCCCGCTCCACGACGGCGAACGAGCGGCTGCACCGGGTCATCCCGGGCGGTGCGCACACCTACGCCAAGGGCTCGGACCAGTATCCCGAAGGGATGGCCCCGGTCATCTCGCACGGCCGCGGCGGCCACGTCTGGGACGTCGACGGGAACGAGTACATCGAGTACGGCGCCGGGCTGAGAGCGGTCAGCCTGGGCCACGCCCACCCGCGGGTGATCGAAGCGGTGCGCGGCGAGCTGGAGAAGGGCAGCAACTTCATCCGGCCGTCGATCATCGAGGCCGAGGCCGCCGAGCGGTTCCTCGAGAACGTGCCGACGGCCGACATGGTGAAGTTCACCAAGAACGGCTCGGACGCGACGACGGCCGCGGTCCGGCTGGCCCGCGCGGCCACCGGCCGCCGGCTGGTCGCCAAGTGCGCCGACCACGCCTTCTTCTCCACCGACGACTGGTTCATCGGCACCACGCCGATGAACGCGGGCATCCCGGACGAGACGACGGAAGCGGTGGTGTCCTTCCCGTACGGCGACCTGCAGGCCGCGGAGGAGCTGCTGCAGCGCCACGAGGGCGAGATCGCGTGCATGATCCTGGAGGCGGCCGCGGCGGTCGAACCGCCGCCGGGGTACTTGCAGGGCCTGCGCGAACTCACCACCCGGCACGGCGTCGTCCTGGTCTTCGACGAGATGATCACCGGCTTCCGGTGGTCCGCCCAGGGCGCGCAGGGCCTCTACGGCGTCACGCCCGACCTCTCGACGTTCGGCAAGGCGCTCGGCAACGGCTTCGCGGTGTCGGCGCTGGCGGGCAAGCGGGAGCTGATGGAGATCGGCGGCCTGCGCACCGAGCGGGAGCGGGTGTTCCTCCTCTCCACCACGCACGGCGCGGAGACCCACTCGCTGGCCGCCGCGATGGCGGTCATGGACGTCTACCGCGACGAAGACGTCATCGGGCGCCTGCACGCCCTCGGCGACCGGCTCGCCGCCGGCGTCCGCGAGGTGGCGGCCGGCATCGGCGTCGAGGACCACGTGGTCGTCCGCGGCCGGGCCAGCAACCTGGTCTTCGGCACGCTCGACGAGCAGGGGAAGCCGTCCCAGCCGTACCGGACGCTGTTCCTGCGCGAGCTGATCGGCGGCGGGGTGCTCGGACCGTCCTTCGTGGTCAGCGCCGCGCTCACCGAAGCCGACATCGACAAGACCATCGACGTCGTCGCCCAGGCCTGCACGGTGTACCGGAAGGCCCTCGACGCGAACGACCCGGCGCCGTGGATGGGCGGGCGTCCGGTGCAGCCCGTGTTCCGCAAGTTCGCCTGATCCCCGCACGGACGGGCCGGATTCACCCGTTGGGTCCGATGAGGACACTTGAGGGTGACTGTTTTCCGGCCCGTTCGTGCGTAACTTCCTGCCATGGGCAGATCTCGTGCGGTTCTCGTCGCTGCTTGCTCGCTCCTGATCGCCGTGGCGTGCCCGGCGATCGCGGGAGCCGCCGACGGACCGCAGCCAGTGTGCGACCACCAACCCGCCGAGTACGGCCGGCCACCCTCCGGAGCCGTCACCGTCGACCCCGCCGTCGACGGTGACCTCGCGGCCAAGACGGCGGCGCACCCGGCGGGCACGACGTTCTGGCTCCGGCCCGGCACCCACACGCTCGGCAAGGACGAGTTCGGGCAGGTCGCCCCCAAGGACGGCGACGTCTACCTCGGGGCGCCGGGCGCGGTCGTGGACGGCCGCGGCGTCAACCGGGCGGCCTTCACCCAGCGGGCCCGCGACGTCCAGCTCCGGGGCCTCACCGTCCGCGGGTTCGCCGCGCTGCAGGACCAGGGCGTGGTCAACCACGACTCCGGCGACGGCTGGCTCATCGAGAACACCACCATCGAGGCCAACGCGGGCGCGGGGCTGATGGCCGGCGCCGGCCAGGTCGTGCGGCACAGCTGCCTGCGCAACAACGGCCAGTACGGGCTCAACGCCTACCAAGCGGGCGACGGCATCACCGGGCTCGTGCTGGAGGGCAACGAGATCACCGGCAACAACACCGGCGACTGGGAGGCCAAGGTGCCGGGCTGCGGCTGCAGCGGCGGCGCCAAGTTCTGGGCCGTGAACGGCGCCGACATCCGCGGCAACTGGGTCCACGGGAACCACGGTGCCGGGCTGTGGGCGGACACAAACAACAACGACTTCCTCGTCGAGGACAACCTGTTCGAGGCCAACGACGCCGAGGCGCTGTTCTACGAGACCAGCTACAACCTGGTGCTGCGCGGCAACACCTTCCGCGGCAACACCCTGGTGCAGGGCCGCGCGTTCGCGGCGCGCGGCGACAACTTCCCGGTGGCGACGGTGTACCTGTCGGAATCGGGCGGCGACCCGCGCGTGCAGGCCCGGACGTCCGCCGTCGACATCAGCGGCAACACGTTCGAGGACAACTGGGCCGGGATCACGTTGTGGGAGAACGCCGACCGCTTCTGCAACAGCCCGGCGAACACGTCCACGGGCTACTGCACCAAGCCGGCGGCAAAGTCTTCGTGCGCCGCGGGCACGATCGAGAAGGCCCCGGCCTACGACGACTGCCGCTGGAAGACGCAGCGGGTGGAGATCCACGGCAACACCTTCAAGTTCGACGCCGGCCGCGTCGGCTGCACGAGCCTCTGCGGGCGGATGGCCCTGCTGTCGAACTACGGGACGTTCCCGGACTGGTCGCCCTACAAGGGAACGGTGATCGAAGAGGCCATCACGTTCCGGCAGGCCAACCGGTGGCACGACAATGTGTACTCCGGGCCGTGGACGTTCGTGGCGCATGACACCTCCAGGACGGTCGACGCTGCGGGCTGGCAGGCAAAGCCCTACTCGCAGGACGAATGCTCTTCGTTCGGCGGTGGGCCCGCCGGCTGCTGATCACGAGCTTGCCGACCGGGTCCGACAATTTCCACAACGCTTCGCGCCGTGAGCCGAGTTTTCCCTTGCACCACAACGGAAAAGTCGCGAACGGAGAATTTCGGACGCGTCGGTTCACCCGTTTCAGCGACTGGCGTTCGCACGCCTGTTCGGTACCGTCGGAGACATGACCGCCTCGACCGACCACCGCGTCCACAGTGGACGAATTTCTCAGCCCACCCGTACCAGAACGAGGAACACCACTCGATGTTCCCCGGATCAGCCGCCCCGCGAGCGCGCGTCCTCAGCGCGGATCAACGGGGCAACCGGCCTTGTTCTCAGAGCCGGTCGGCCACACGGTCGAGGACCCAAGCGGTCGCGGGGACCGCGGCCAGCGCGGCACAAAATCCCCCGAGGGCGTCCGTGGGGTAGTGCGCGCCCAACGCGACCTCGGCCCACCCCATCACCAGCCCGGCCACCAACGCCAGGCCCAGCGCAAGCGCGAGCCCGGCCGCGCGCCCCAGCCCCAGTCGCTCGGTGAGCAACAGCGCTACGACGAGCGCGAGCGCGGTCGCCAAGGCCGTGTGCCCGCTCGGGTACGACAGGAACTCGCCGTGGATGGTGCGGCCGACCACCGGCTTCAGCACCGTCGTCACCGCCACCGTGACCACGACACCCACCACCGTCAGCACGGCCGTCCGGACCCGGCGGACCAGCCAGCACACCACCGAAAGGAGACCGATCAGGATCACCGACCCCACCGGCTCGCCCCCGAAGTCGACGGCCAGGGCGACGTACCGCCACGGCGGCTGGACCGGGTAGAGCGAAGGCAGGATGGCTGCGTCGATGCCGGTCAGGCCGGAGTCGTGGAAGTGCAGGATGCCGAGCGCGACGAGCACCGCCGTCGCCAGGGCAGCCGTCATCGCCAGCGGGGTGCGCAGCACGGCCGGCAGGGCTGCGGGCGCCGTCCGGACCAGCTGCCTCACGCCTCGATCGCCGCCTCGTA
Source organism: Amycolatopsis sp. NPDC003731 (assembly GCF_053586895.1). Lineage (NCBI taxonomy): Bacteria > Bacillati > Actinomycetota > Actinomycetes > Pseudonocardiales > Pseudonocardiaceae > Amycolatopsis > Amycolatopsis sp. NPDC003731. The sequence continues at coordinate 37,996 of NZ_JBSFNC010000018.1, forward strand.
CCCGGCGATCAAGCGGTCGAGCCCGACCGCGGGTGTGAAGTCCTTCTCGTACCGGACGCGGGCCGCGTCGCCCATGTCTGCGTTGCGGTCGCCGGCGACGGCGCGCAGGCGGTCCGCGAGGGAGGCTGCGTCGTCCGGGACGTGCAGGAGGCCGGTCACGCCGTCGTCGACCAGCTCGGGGAACGCCCCGTGCGCGGCGGCGACCGTCGGCACGCCGGCGGCCATCGCCTCGACCACGACCAGGCCGAAGGCCTCCAGCCACGTCGAGGGCGCGACCACCGCGACCGCGTCGGCGGTCAGGGCACGGCATTCCGCCTTGTTCCGGAGGCCGACGTAGGAGACGTCAGGGCGGCCGGCCGCCCAGGCCGCGACCTCGTCCTGCATCGGGCCGGTGCCCGCGATGACCAGCGGGACGCCGAAGGCGCCGTCGAGGCGCTCCCAGGCTCGCATCAGCAAGCCGACCCCCTTTTCCTCGGTGACGCGGCCGAGGAACAGCACGTGCTTGCCGGCGCCGGTGCGGCGGACGCCGGGGTCGGTGACGAAGTTGTGCTTCACCGCCATCCGCTCGCCGGGCATGCCGGCCGACACCAGGAGGTCACGTTGCGCCGCCGAAATGCAGAAGAACCGGGAAATGCCCGTCCACCACCGGCGCCGGTTCGCGACCATGCTCGCCGCCATCGGGAGCGTGGCCGCGGTCGAACCGCGGTAGCAGCCGTGCTTGACCGCCGGCAGGGGTGAGCCGCCGACGCACTCGGTGCAGATGCGGCCGTCGCGGTGGAGCGTGCCGGGTGGGCAGACCATCGTGTAGTTGTGCAGCGTCGCGACCGCGGGCACCCCCGCGTCCGCGCACGCGGCGACCACCGACGGCGACAGCAGCGGGAACGTGTTGTGGATGTGCACGACGTCCGGGCGCGAGGCCCGCAGCCGGGCGGCGAGCTCCTTCCGCACGGCCGGGTTCCACGGCACCATCAGCGGCACCGCGGCCTTGCGGGGCAACGGCATCGCCGCGATGTCGTCGCTGCGGCGTTCGAACAGCGACACCTGGTGCCCGCCCTCGGCGAGCAGCGTCACCTCGGCGTCGACGACGTTGTTCTCCCCGCTCGGCTGCTCGGAGCGGTACCGGTTGTGCACCACGAGCACCTTCACGCGCCTGCACCTCGCACGTCTGCCCCCTTCGCCGGGATGAATGCTTGTTCGTCGGACTGCGGCACCCCGCGGACCAGCAGTGACGCGGCGACCGCCAAGTGCAGCAGGTACGGCGACGCGTCGCCGAGTCCCGCTTCGGTGTAGGAGGCCGAAATGCAATAGGTGATCAGGAAGATCGCGCACGCGCGAGCCAGTGACGGTGGCCGCAGCACGGCCACCACGACCAAGGTGAGGAGGAAGCCCGCCACCAGGGCGATCCCGACGAAACCCTGCTCGTGGTAGATCGCGAGCCAGCTGTTGTCGATCGGGAGGCCGTCGTAGGACTTGTCGGTCAGGCCGACCCCGAAGATGTACTCGGCCGTCGTCCGCGGGGCCTCCAGCAGCGCGTCCCACACCTTCGCGCGGCCGGTCAGGCTGGAGAAGTTGTCCGCGCTCTGTCCACGGAGGAACCACGTCTGCAGCGCGCCCGCGAGCACCACGCCGGCCACCCCGCCGACGCCGACCGTCCACGCGAACACCTTCCTCGCGCGGGCACTGGTCAGCACCATCGACAGGAAGGCCACCGCCAGACCGGCGACGAGACCGAGCGTCGCCGTGCGGGTGTGGGTGAGCAGCAGCAATCCCAGCACCGGCACCACGATCATCAGCGCGCTGCGCCAAGTTGTGCGGCGCCCGAACCAGAGGAGGAGCGTGAGCCCGGAAATGACCGCCGCGTACTGGCCGATCTGCGGCGGGGTCAGCGGCCAGACCGCGCCCGAAAGCCGGCCGCCGTACTCCTCCGGCATCGCGTTGCCGGGCGAGATCACCAGGCCGATCGCCACCGACGCGAGCACGACCGCGTACGTGCGGATGTGGTACCGGACGAAGCTGAACCCGCCGTCCCACCAGCGGGTCAGCAACCACAGCGTGGAGACGAACACGGTGAGCCGGAAGCACCGGAACAGCGCGCCGAAGCCTTCCTGCAGGTCGGCGCTGGAGAGGATGCTGGCGCCCAGGAGGGCCGTCAGCAGCGTCAGGTACGCGCTCGGGCGGATCCGCAGGTGCTTGTTCAGGGCCAGCGCGATCACGAAGGCCGTCATCAGCGAGCCCATGGTGACCAGCTGGCTGACCGACCGCGGCAGCGGAAGGACCGTCTTCGCGCCGGTCGAGCCGAGCGTGTTGAGGATCAGCAGCGCCCACGCCAGGCCCGCCCACTTCGGCGTCGAGGACGCGGGCTCGGGCGCGGCGTCGCCGCGGAGGCCGGACAGTCCGGGGTGCGCGGTCATGTCAGCCTCCGCCCTGCGCGGTGAAGGTGCTCCCGCTGTCCTGCGAGTACGGCGCACCCTCCCACTCGCCGATTTCCAGGACACGGTCGGCCGAGTAGGCGATGAACGTCCACGGACCGGCGTAGCTGTTGTCGTGCCAGCGGTTGTCCTGCTTGAACGTGATCGCTTCCTGGACGTCGTCGCCGCGGTACGGCGACCAGTCCGGGTAGCTGCCGAAGTTCGACAGCAGGCCCATCCGGCCGCACGAGGCCTGGCAGCCCACGACCGCCTGGTCGAGGACGAACTTGTTGTCGTGGATGTCGACGTGCTGGGTCTTCCAGCGGCAGTCGGCCAGCAGCGCACCGCTGGTGATCGCCGGGGCCGCGCACTGCTTGACCGCCGGCACCAGCTTGGTGCAGTCACCCGAGGAGGTGTTGGCCGGGCTGTTGCAGAACCGGTCGGCGTTCTCCCACAGCGTGATCCCGGACCAGTTGTTCTCCAGGTAGTTGCGGGAGATCTCGATCTTCGCGGTGCGCGCCTTGATCCGCGGCTCGCCGCCGGACTCGGAGATGTAGATCGCCGACGTCGGGAAGTTGTCGCTCTTGTCGGCGTACCGGCGGCCGTCGGCCCAGTTGTTCTTGCGGATCGTGTTGTCCCGGATGACGGCGTTGTAGCTGATCTCGTAGATCAGCGCGGCGCTGTCGTTGTTCTCGATGAGGTTGCCCTCGATGAGGAAGTCGTTGTTGTTCGTGTCGGCCCACAGCCCGGTGCCGTGGTTGTCGTGCACCCAGTTGCCGCGCACGTCGGCGCCGTTCACGTCCCAGAACTTGACCCCGCCGCTGCAGCCGCAGCCTTCGATCTTCGCTTCCCAGTCGCCGGTGTTGTTGCCGGCGATCTCGTTGCCCTCGACGACCAGCGCGGTGAGCGGCGTGCCGCCGGAGTAGGCGTTCATGCCGTACTGGCCGTTGCGGCGCAGGCAGTTGCCGCGCACCTGCTGGCGCGCGCCCGCCATGAGGCCGGCGCCGTCGTTGTCCTGGATGGTCGAGTGCTCGATCACCCAGCCGTCGCCGGAGTCGTGATTGACGACGCCTTCGTCGTGCGGAGCGACGAAGCCCTGCACGGTCAGGTAGTTGATCTTGACGTTGGTGGCGTGCCCGGTGAAGGCGTACTGGTTGATCTTCCGGCCGTCGAGCACCGCGCCGGGGGCGCCGAGGTAGACGTCCCCGTCCTTGGGCGACACCTGGTCGTACTTGTCGTCGCCGAGGATGTGCTTGCCGGGCTTGAGCCAGAACGTCGTGCCGGAGCCGGCCGAGCGGGTCTTCGCCGCCAGGTCCCCCGGCACGGCGGGGTCGACGACGACGGCCCCGGCCGGCGCGGCCGCGGGGCCGGCCGGCTGCTTGTCGCACACCGCGGCGACCGACCCGCTGGGAGCCGCGGTGGCCTGGGCCGGGCCGCCGTCGGTGTCCGGCCCGCCCGAGCACGCCGCGACCGTGAGCAGGACACCGAGCAGCGGAGCGGCACGGCGGAGTCGGAAGCGGCGGGCTGTCACGGGCCGGTCCTAACTGAAGCGGAGCAGGGTGGTGAGGTGTCCGGGCGACCCGGAGCCGACGAGGGTGGTGGCGGGTTCCTTGCGTCCGAACCCCGCGGAGTACCACCCCAGCGGCGGCTCAGCATCACCCCGGTGCACGGTCCACGCAAGTTCGGACGGCAACTCCATCACGGCGGTGCGCACGGCACCGCCGAGCGAACCGGAGACCCGCCCGACGAGCGGATCGGCGGCGGAATCGGACGCCCTCGCTTCCTCCGCCGTCCAGCGGAGGCGGGCGGTGGTGCCGTCGAGCATGACCGTCACCGACGGGCCGAAGTGGAACGCCAGCCGCGCGGGTCCGGGGGCGCCCTCGCCCAGCACCTCGTCGTCGATCTTGAGCACGTCGCCGGCCAGCTCGACCGTGCGGCGGTGGAGTGCCGGGGCGTAGCCGTCGTGGGCGGCCGACCAGCGGGAGGGCCCGTCGTCCGGGGTCTGGACGTCCAGGACCTTCGTCACCGCGTGGCGGGTCCACAGGAACGGCCCGCCCGACACCGACTGATCGCGGCCGGCCAGCTCGAGCGTGTTGTGGCCGAGCGTCGACCGGAAGTACGACCGCCACTGCGGCTCGCCGTGGTAGCAGAACGTGCCCGGGTCGGCGAGCACGTCGACACCGTCGTGGCGGACCTCCAGCGAAAGCGCGTCGGCGTGGGCGTGCGCCGCGATCGACAGGAACCCGTGGGGGCCTCCGTCGCAGCGGACCCACACCGGGCCCGAGCGCAGGATCGTCATCCCCGCGTCCCGCAGGTGCGCCGGACGCTTGCCCGGGCGGACACCCGAAGCACGCGGAGTGCGCGAAGCGAGAGACGCGAGCAGCGCCGTGCGGACGTCGTCGCCGGGGACCGCCGGCCACCAGTCGAGACGGCCGAACAACGCCTCTCCCGAAGCCAGCAGCGACGCCCAGCGGTCGGTCGCCGTGCCGTCGACGATCAGGCCGAAGCCGTCGTCGGCGTCACCCTGGCGGGGCGGGCGCAGCTTGTTGTCCACAATGGACGCCAAGGCGTCGGTCATCCGGAGCAGGACGTCCCAGGTCGAATCCGGCACCGGGGTGCCGGCGGCGTCGGCCTCGACCGCCGCCGCCAGGCCGAGTTCCAGCACCAGGCCGTGGTACTCGGAGGCCAGTTCCGCGTTGAGCCCGGACGCGAAGGTGTTGCGCCCCAGCTGGACGTCCAGCGAGCGCATCGCCGCGGTTCGCCAGCTCGCCGACTCCGGGAACCAGCCGAACGCACAGGCGGCGGCCAGCAGCCCGGCGTCCTCGGCGATGACGTGGTTGTTCGCCGACGAACCGTGGCTGCGCAGGCTGGCGAGCCAGTTCTGGTGGTGCCACAGCTGGAGCTGGAAGTCCGGGTTCTGCTCGAACAGCTCCGCCGCGCCCGGCCAGCCGTCGAGCAGCCGGCGCGTCCAGACCCACGACAGCAGCCGGATGCCCAGCTCGATGCCGCTCACCCAGTGCGGCCCCCGCAACGGCGGATTGGCGGCCCACCACGAACGCAGGTGCTCCGCCGCGCGCTCGGCGTAGGCGGAGGACCCGGTCAGGGCGTACGCCGTGGCCAGCACGGTGAGGTGCTGGTGCCGCGACGGTTCCCAGATCTGCTTGATGTCGCCGACCGTGTCTTCCGACCGGTACGGCACGTCGAACGCGTACACGTCCGAGGGCGCGCGACGCCCGGTCTTGGGGTCGAGGAACCAGTCGGGCGCCGCGAAATCCGTCCGTTCGACGCCGAAGTACTCCGCGCGGCCCGCCATCAGCTCGTCGGCGGTGGCCACCAGCCGCGCGACGGCTTCGCCGGACACCTTGCCGAGCACCCCGGCGGGCAGCGTCGCGGTGAAACGCGGGTGCGGCGGCCAGTCCGGCGGAGTGGGCAGCGCGGACCGCCACTGCCGCTGAACGACGGCATGCCGCGCGCGGCCGACCACCTCCGCCGGCCCCATCCGCGAGAGCCGGCGCAGGTACCAGCCGGGACCCATCATTTCGGGCCCCCCGGCTCCAGCCCGCTCGTCATGCCGGGGCGCCCGTCTTCTGCGGCAGCTCGATCCGCACCGGCGCCGCGTTCGCCGCGCTCGTCTGGGCGGCCAGCGTCGCCAGGGTCGTTGCCGCCAGGGAGGCGATCGAGATCGGCATCGGCGCGCCCGTCCGGACCGCCGTCAGGAACGCCTCGACCTCCGCGGCCTGGCCCTTGTCGCGGCCCTTCGGGATGCGGGAACTGGCCCACTTCTTGCGCGAGTACACCGACGCTCGCACGAAGTCGTCGAACTTCAGGACCTTGCCGTCCGCGACCAGATCCAGGGTCTCCTTCGGGAAGCCCGATGAGCCCGTCTCGGCGTACGTGATCACCGCCGTCGAGCCGTCCGCGTAGCCGAGGGTCACCTGGAGGTCTCCCGTCGCGTACACCGAGACCGGGTCGGCGTCGAGGAGCCAGCTCACCGTGTCGATGAAGTGGCCGCCTTCGCCGGCGAAGCGGGACCCTTCCGAATCCGTCTGGTTGTACCAGCTGCCGTGGTCGAGTCGGCCCGCGTTCACCAGGTAACGGACGCTCGCCGGGCCGACGCGCGGGCCGAACTGGTCGCGGGCCTCGTGCAGCAGCGGGGCGAACCGGCGATTGAAGCCCACCTGGAGGCGGTCGTTGCCGGACTCCTCGATCGCGTCGAGGACCTTCTGCAACTCTTCGGAAGACAGCGCCAGCGGCTTCTCGACGAACACCGTCTTGCCCGCCAGCAGCGCCTGGCGGGTCAGCTCCGCGTGCGAGCTGTGCCGGGTCACGACGAACACCGCGTCGATCGACGAGTCGCCGAGGACGTCGTCGATGTTCGTCGACGCCGCCGCAAAGCCGAACTTGCGGCGGGCGTTGGCGCCCGACAGCGCGGACGTCGTCGCGACGTGCTTGAGCTGCACGTCCGGGCGCTCGACCAGGTGCGGCAGCAGCATCGACGACGCGTAGTTGCCCGCCCCGATGAAGCCCAGGCGCACCGGCTGACCGGCCGGCAGGGCGGCCGCCGGAGCCGCTGCCACGCCGACGCGCGCCGACGTCACGACGGGCTCCGTCCGGGCGACCCCGTCCGGGTAGCGGAACAGCACCGCCACCGCCTTCAGCGCGCCCTCGTTCAGCGACTGGTACGTCGAGACGGCGTCAGAGAAGTCCGCGACGTGCGTGATCAGCGGCTCGACGTCCAGGCGGTCGCGCGCGATCAGGTCGAGGACGCACTCGAGGTTGCGGCGCTCGGTCCAGCGGACCTGGCCGATCGGGTAGTCCCGCCCCTCCAGCTCGTACGACGGGTCGTAGCGGCCCGGTCCGTACGACCGCGAGAACCGGACGTCGAGTTCCTTCTCGTAGTAGGCGTTCCACGGCAGGTCGAGCTTGCACTTGCCGATGTCGATCACGCGGCCGCGGTCGCGCGACAGCTTCGCGGCCAGCTCCACCGGGTCGTTCGTGTTGCCGCCCGCCGCGAGGTACGTCTGGTCGACGCCCGCGCCGTGCGTCAGCTCGTCCACCGCCGTGTCCACGATGCCGGACGCCGGGTGCGCGCAGGTCAGCGCGCCGAGGCTCTCGGCGAGCTTGCAGCGCTCCGGGTCCGGGTCCACGCCGACCACGCGCACGCCGGACGACGCCAGCAGCTGCACCACGAGCTGGCCGATCAGGCCGAGGCCGATGACCAGGGCGACGTCACCGATCTGCGGCTCGCCGCGGCGGACGCCCTGCATGGCGATCGACCCGACGGTGCCGAACGCCGCGTGGCGCGGGTCGACGCCGGCGGGCACCGGCGAGTAGAGGTTCTTGGGCACCCAGTTCAGCTCGGCGTGCAGGGCGTGCTCGTTGCCCGCGCAGGCCACCAGGTCGCCGACCTTCACGTCGGTGATGCCGTCGCCGACCTGCTCGACGACACCGCACAGCGAGTAGCCGAGCGGGGTGTAGGAGTCCAGTTTGGACGTCACCTTGCGGTAGGTCGCCGAGAGGCCGTTGGTGGCCACGCTCTGCATGACCTTCGCGACCTGGTCGGGGCGGGCCTTCGCCTTGCCCACCAAGGACATGCTGGCCTCGGACACCTTCATCATCTCGGTGCCGGTCGAGATCAGCGAGTACACCGTCCGCACCAGCACGCCGCCCGGCTTGCAGGCCGGCTCGGGCACGTCGAGGAGCGCCAGTTCCCCGCTCTTGTAGTTCTGGACTACCTGCTTCACTTCGCTCCCGCTCCAGACATCGCGTTCCGGTACCAATACTCGAGGGTCAAGACGTGCCAGAGGTGCTTGCCGCGGTCTTCCTGACCGGCGGCGTCCTCGGCCACCATGCGCTGCAACGCCTCGCGCTGCAGGAAGCCCGACGAAACGAGGACGCCTTCGTTGACGACTTCGCGCACCAGCGGCGCCAGGTCGCGGCTCATCCAGGCCCGCAGCGGCGCGCTGAACAGGCCCTTCGGCCGGTGCACGATCTCGCCGGGCAGGATGTTCTCGGCGGCCTTCTTCAGCGCCATCTTCCCGGCGCGGCCGACGATCTTCCGGTTCCCCGGGATCTTGAACGCCGCCCGCACGACCTCGACGTCGACGAACGGGGTCCGCACCTCGGTGGACGCCGCCATCGTCGATCGGTCGGTGTAGGTCAGGTTCAGGCCGGGGAGGAACATCCGCGAGTCGGCCAGGCACATCCGGTTGACGAAGTCGTCCAAAGCCTGGTCGTTGTACGTGTCCGCGTGCTCGGTCAGGACGTCGTCGACAGAAGCCGCGAGGTCCGGGTTGACCAGCCCGAGCAGCTCGGCGCGGTCGTACATCGTGTAGCTGCGCCGGAACGCCGTCTCCTCGGGCAAGCCTGCGAAGGACAGGAACCGCTTGGCGAACCGCACCGACCGGTAGCCGCGCTTGGCCGACGCCACCGGCAGCCGGTCCACAATGGACTCGACCGGGCGCCGGACCGCGCTCGGCACCTTGTGGTAGCGCAGCGCGATCAGGTTCGCGAGGTGCTTGCGGTAGCCGGCGAACAGCTCGTCGGCGCCCATCCCGGACAGCATCACCTTGACGCCGGCCTCGCGCGCGGCCGAGCAGATCAGGAACGAGTTGATCGCCGCCGGGTCGCCGATCGGCTCGTCGAGGTGGTAGGTCATCTTCGGCAGCAGGTCGAGCACTTGCGGCGCGATCTCGATCTCGTGCAGGTCGACGCCGAACTGCTCCGCCACGATCCGGGCGTACTTCAGGTCGTCGGGCATGGCCTCGAACTTGGCGTCCTCGGCCCGGAACCCGATGGTGTAGGCCGATATCCCGGGCTGCGACCGCGCGGCCAGCGCCGTCAGGTAACTGGAGTCCAGCCCGCCCGACAGGAAGGTCGCCACCGGGACGTCCGAGAGCAGGTGCTTGGCCGTCGACTCGGCGATCACCTCGTGCAGGTCGACTTCGCCGTCGAAGGCCGCGCCCTCCTCGGCGACCTCCCGCAGTGACCAGAACCGGCCGCGGTCGACCTGGCCGTCCGGGCGGCAGCGCAGCCACGTGCCCGGCTGCAGCTTCTCCGCGCCCTGGTACGCGCACCGGCTGTCCGGCACCCAGTAGTAGAGCAGCGACGCGATCAGGGCCGCGTTGTCGACCTGCAGCGACCCGCCGAGCTCACCCGCGAGCGCTTTGAGCTCCGAGGCGAAGGCGACCCCGCCGTTGCGCTGGACGAAGAACAGCGGCTTGATGCCGAGCTGGTCGCGGACCAGGAACAGCTCGCCGGTGCCCTCCTCGAACAGCGCGAAGGCGAACATGCCGCGCAGCTTCGGCAGGCAGTCGGTGCCCCAGCGCCGCCACGCCTGCAGCAGCACCTCGGTGTCCGACGTCCCGCGGAAGCGCACACCGGCCGCGGCCAGCTCGGCCCGCAGCTCGGGCGCGTTGTACAGCTCGCCGTTGTAGCTCAGCGCGAGCCCGTCGAGGACCATCGGCTGCGCGCCGGTCTCGGACAGGTCGATGATCGAGAGCCGCCGGTGTCCCAAGTGGACTTGGCCGGGTCCGGCCCGGTGCTCGTAGCGGCCGGAGCCGTCCGGGCCGCGGTGGGCCAGCGTCTTGGTCAGCCGGTCGGTGAGCGGCCCGCCGTCCGGCCAGAGGTAGGTGCCTGCGATGCCGCACATCGGGTGCGTTCCCCTTCGGTCGCGGCGCGGGTCGGGAGACTCACGCACTCTTTTCGGGGGTCTGGGTGGCGGAGCCCCCGGCCTGGGGCGAGGCCCCGGTTGTCACAGTGTTCTTTTCGGGTTCGAGATCGCCCTTGTGGCTCGGTTCGCCGTGATCGCGCTTGAACGGCGTCGGCCGCTTCGGGGGCTTGACCGGGGCGAACTTCTTCGTCGGCGCGTTCAAGTGGTCCGGGACGCTCACCCCGCCCGGCGGCGGCAGCGGCGACGCCGGTGGCCGCGAGGGGGTGTGCGGCGGCTGGAGCACCGGCCGGACCGGGGTGAACCGGCGCGTCGGCTGCTCAGTGGCGACGCGCTCGGCGACGCGGGCGACCAGCTCGTCGAGGCGGTCCTCGTGCTCGGCCGAAGCCGTGGCCGGAGCCGCGGCGGGGGCCGCTACCGGGCGGCCGCGGCCGCGCAGGGCCGTGTGCAGGCCGTCCCACAGCGTGCCGTCGGACTTGTCGCGCGGGTCCGGGTCGACCAGCACGACGCCGAGGATCGGGATCTCCTGGTCGGCCAGCTGCCGCGCCACCGTGTGCAGCCACAGCGTGTTCGCGTGCCCGGCCTTCACGACCAGCACGGTCTCCTTGCCGAGGTGCTCCAGATCGGTCCACGCCGTGCCCGGCGACACCGTGCCGACGCCGACGCGGCGCTCCTCCGGCTGCCCGGGCGGGTCGCCGGCCCCGACCACCGAGATGTCGCTCTTGGTCTCCTGCGCGAGCTTGCGGACGTCCTCGCGCGGGAGGTCGTCGACGACGCTCGCGGCACCGTCCTCGGCGAGCTCGGCAGCGACGTCCAGGCTGAGCGCGGCCGCGACCTTCGGCGCGCCGAGCTCCAACAGCGACACCGCGCGCGGGTCCTTCTTGATGAGCCTGGCCAGCGTGGTCGCGACGCGTCGGCGTTCGGAAACCGCGCGCGAGCGCCGCCACAGCCGGGCCGGCCCGCGCAGCTTCGACGGCAGCTGCGCGATCACGGACGCACCCAGGTGCGTCGAGATTTCGCGGCGCAGCACCGGCTTGTCGCGCGAGACGGCACCGATGGCGACCAGCGCGAGCCCGAGGGCCAGGCCGAGCGCGAACCCGATGCCGGCGTTGGTCGCGGTGGTCTTGAGGAACGCCTTGGGCAGCGCGCGGGCCGCGTCGACGACCTGGGTGCCCGCGGCGACCTGCGGGCTGCCGATGCCGGCCTGCTGGGCGCGCGAGGTGAAGTCCGAGATCTGCGCGGTCAGCGCGGCGCGGCGGCTGTAGAGGTTCTCGAGGGTGGGCTGGCTGGCCTGGCGGCCCTTGCCCTCCTCCTCGACGATCTGCTGCTCGACCTTGCCCAGCTCGTCCTGGGCGTTCTTCCGCTGGTCGAGGATGGCCTGCGACTGGGCGGCAGCGGCCGCCTGGCTGCGCTTGACGTGGTCGGCGATGAACGTCTCGGCCAGCGCCTGGGCCTTCGCGACGGCCTCTTCGTCGCTCTTGGCCTTGACGGTGATCTGCAGGATGTTGTTCGTCAGGCCGAGACCCGCGTAGTTCTTCATGAAGTCTTCGGGCGAGTCGGTGCTGCCGACCTTCTTCAGCGCGCCCGTGGCGATCGGGGCCGTCTGCAGCACGGCGACGTCGGTGCGCATCAGCGTGCCGCTGTCGGTCGGCGAGTCGTCCTGGTGGACCACGATCACCTTGGCGACCGCGGTCGGCGGCGCGGGCAGCACGACCGCGAGCGCCGCCCCGGCGATGAGCCCGAGCAGCGCCGTGGCCAGCCAGATCCGCTTGCGGCGGCGGATCGCGATGAACAGCCGCTGGAGGTCGACCAACGGCGCGGCGGGGGTTTCGGGAGGAGTCGTCACGCCGAACCTGCCAGGGCTTTCTCGGGGGCTTCCGCCGCGGGTCCGGGTTTCTCCGGCGCGCTCGGCCGGACGGGGTGGGTGAGGACGGCCCCGACGATCTCCTGGCCCCCGTCGGCGCAGGCCTCGGCGAGCCGGACGAGCTGCCACGCGGTGCGCGTGCCGGCGCCGAGCACGACCAGGACCCCGGAACTCGCCGTGGCGTCCGGCACGGTGGGCCGGTCGGGCGAGAACTCGAAGACCCGCAGCGGCAGGGACTGCCGGTCGGCCAGCTCGGCGAGCTGGGCGGCGGCCAGGCGGCCGGTCTCGTCGTCGTCGGCCACCAGCAGCAGGATGTCGGCGGGGCCGGTGGCCAGCCGGGCCAGCACCCGGCGGTAGCGGATGTCGCGGTTGACCTCGTCGGCCGAGGTCGCGACCGGGGGCAGCACCCACGGCCGGTCCCCGCCGAGCAGGTGCCGCACCTTGCCGAGGAAGCCGGTGGCCGGAGCGCGGTCGCCCTCCGGGGTGGTGACGTCGACGCCGGCCAGGATCGGCGCGCCGAGCGCGGACGCGATCTGCGGCTCGCCCCGCAGCCGCCGGTCGGTGCGGGCGGTGAACAGGTGGCCGAACACCCCGAAGAGGAAGAACAGCACCGCGCCCCCGGCGACGAGCTGCGTCATCGTGGGGGCCGCCGGCGACGTCGGGCGCTGGGACGGCCCGAGCACCACGGTGTTGCCGACGCCGGTGGCCAGGTCGGCCTGGTTGAGATCGTTGATCGCCTGCTCCAGCGACGTCTTCAGGCCCTCGAGCTGCGTGCGGACCTGCACGCTCTCCACGGTCAGGTCGCCGCCGACGTTCTTGGCGAGGTCGCTGATCCGCTCGGTCGTCAGCTTCACCTGCTGGCGCAGCGACTCGCGTTGCTCCTGGGCGAGCTGAACCGAGGCGTCGGCGGAGTTGGTCGCCAGCTGCGTGGAGAACTTGACGTACTGCTGGGCGACCTGGTCGGCGAGCTGCTGGGCGTGCTCGGCGGTGTCGGCGGAGACGGTGATCGTCACGACGTTGCTCTGCGCCACCGACGTGCTGACCTGGTCCTTCAGGTCGGCGCCGCTGGGGTGCCACGGCAGCATGGCCGCTGTGCGGTCGAGCACGACCGAAGCCTTCGCGATGTCGGCCTGGGTCAGCAGCTCGTCCGCTTGGCGCGGGCCCTGGAGCAGCACGCCGGAGGTGGTCTTGTAGCCGGGCGAGAAGAGGATCGACGCTCCCGCGCCGACCAGCGCGCCCAAGACGGCGAGGACGGCCAGCAGCCGCCATCGCCGTCGCAGGACCTGCCCGACCAGGGCCAGGCGCACCGTGTCGTCAGTCAACGGCGGGGTCTCCATTCCTGAGCCGGGTACGCCGAACGGATTCAGTTGATCGGCCGGTTACCCGAACCGTCGTAAGACCGGGAGCATTGGTTACACGTGCGGGTGACTTCTTGACCGAATGGCGATCAGGACTTCACAGCGTGCTCATACGCGGCAAGCAGAGCCTTCGCGGAGTTCTCCCAGGAGAGCGGACCCGCCACCCTGGCCTGGCCGAGCTTACCCATCCGGGCCCGCTCCTCGGGGTCGTCGAGCAGCTGGGCGACGAGCTTCGCGAAGGCCGACTCGTCGTTCGCCGGGGCGTAGACGGCCGCGTCGCCGGCGGACACCCGGGCTTCCCGCAGCTCGAACGAGACGATCGGCTTGCTCATCGCCATGTACTCCATGACCTTGTTCATCGTGGAGACGTCGTTGAGCGGGTTCAGCGGGTCCGGCGACAGGCAGACGTCGGCGGTGGACAGGTAGCGGACCAGGTCCTCGTCGGAGATCCGGCCGGTGAACTCGACCTGGTTGGCCAGACCGAGCTTCGCCGACAGCGCGACCATGTCGTCGAACGCGTCGCCGGAGCCGACGAACACGGCGTGCCAGTCGGTGCGGCCGACCTCGTCACGCAGCTTCGCGAGCGCGCGCAGGGCGTAGTCGACGCCGTCCTGCGGGCCCATCACGCCGAGGTAGGCGAGCAGGTGCGGCTTGCCCTTCTTCAGCTCGGGCTCGGCCGGCACCTCGTGGAACCGCTCGACGACCGGGGCACTGCGCACCACGAAGACGTCCTCGGGCTTCTTGCCGCCGCGGATCCGGGCGACCTGCTTGTAGCTCTCGTTCGTCGAGATGACGACGTCGGCGGCGCGGTAGGTGGCGCGTTCGAGCGCGCAGACCCCGCGGTAGAGCAGGTCCTGCCCGCGGTCGAACCGCGACAGGTACAGCTCGGGGCACAGGTCGTGCTGGTCGAAGATGAACCTCGCGCCCTGCCGCTTCAGCACCTTCGCGACCAGGTAGAGCAGGTCCGGCGGGTTGCAGGCGTGCACGACGTCGACCGGTCCGACCTTGCGGGCCAGCCGCAGCGTGTGCCACAGCGCGGTGCCGTACTCCTGCAGGTAGCCGGCGGGGCCGCCGGTCGCCGCCTTGAGCGGGTAGCGGTGGATGTGGACGCCGTCGACGACGGCTTCGGCCTCGGTGTCGCGTTTCGTGCCCTGCGGGCAGATCACGTGGACTTCCCACCCGGCGTCGCGCAGGGTCGTGGACTCCTGCCAGACCCGCCGGTCGAAGGGGACGGAGAGGTTTTCGACGAGGATGAGCGCTTTACCAGGCAAGGCCGGCGTATCCCTCTTCAAGGCGACGCTCGGCGGCGTCGGGCAGGCGGACGAGGTCGACGATCTCCCGGCCGTGCGGCAGGGCCGCCAGCACGTCGGGGTCCTTGGTGCCCACGAGCAGGACGTCGGCGTGGTTCACGACTTCGTCGACGGTCCCGGCGAGCAGCTGGCCGAGGTGCGGCAGCCGGCTCTCGATGTACTCGCGGTTGGCCCCCATCAGCCGGGAGAGGCTGACGTTGGCGTCGTAGATCTTCAGGTCGTAGCCCTTGCCGAGCAGCTTCTCGGCCAGCTCGACCAGCGGCGACTCGCGCAGGTCGTCGGTGCCCGGCTTGAACGACAGGCCGAACAGCCCGACCTTGCGCTTGCCGGTGCGCGCGACCAGGTCGAAGGCCCGCTGCAGGTGTTCGTCGTTCGACGCGAGCACGTGCGACAGGATCGGCACGCTGACGTCGGCCCGGTGCGCGGCGTAGACGAGCCCGCGCAGGTCCTTCGGCAGGCACGAGCCGCCGAAGGCGAACCCGGGCTTGAGGTAGGCGGGGCTGATGTTGAGCTTGGTGTCGGCGAGGAAGACGTCGATCACCTGGTGCGAGTCGAGGCCCAGCGCCCGGCAGATCGCGCCGAGCTCGTTCGCGAACCCGATCTTCAGGCCGTGGAAGGAGTTGTCGGCGTACTTCGTCATTTCCGCGACCGGGATCGGCACCCGGAAAACCGGGCCGGGCAGGCCCTCGTACAACGCCGCGACGGCGTCGCCGCTGGCTTCGTCGATCTCGCCGATGACCGTCTTCGGCGGGTCGAAGAAGTCGCGGACGCTGGTGCCTTCGCGCAGGAACTCCGGGTTCACCGCGACGCCGAAATCGACCCCGGCGGTGCGGCCCGAGGCCTTCTCCAGGATCGGGACCAGCAAATCGAGGCAGGTGCCCGGCAGCATGGTGCTGCGGAAGACGACGGTGTGCCGCGTGTCCTTCCGGGCGAGGGCTTCCCCGATTTCCTCGGCGACGCGCTCGAGGTAGACGGTGGAGAGGCTGCCGTTCGGCGCCGACGGCGTCCCGACGCAGACCAGCGAGATCTCACTGTCGGCGACCGCTTCCGCGACGTCGGTGGTGGCTCTCAGCGCACCGCTCGCGACCACCTCGGCGGTCAGCTCGCCGATCCGCTCCTCGACCACCGGGGCGTTGCCCTGGGTGATCAGGTCGATCTTCACCGGGTTGACGTCCACGCCGACCACCCGGTGTCCCTGCCCCGCCAGGCACGCGGCGGAGACACAGCCGACGTAACCGAGCCCGAAGACACTGATCTTCACGCCAAAACCTCCGCTATTCCGCGCGACCCTCAAGTTGGTCGGCGGGCGCCCCTGGATCGTTACCGCGGACGCGGCGAACGGGGGACGGCGTGAGTTGGCGGTGAGACGCAAGGGATCCGGGTGAGAATTGCGTCTCGATCCGGCGGCGAACGGTGGACTACGCCCACGGTTCGCCGCCGGATCGTGAATCGGTCGCGTCAGTTGTTGTTCACGAACGTGGTGGCGAGGCTTTGTCCCTTGCTCACCGCGTTGGCGTGGTTCTCGATCGGCGAGACGGTCGAGTTCTTGAAGCAGATGTAGGTGACGCCGGAGTCGGTGCCGCCGTTGGACGGGTCGGGGTTGATGCCGAGGTCCTTCGCCGTGGCGTAGGAGGCCTCGCCGATGATCTGCGACGGGCCGGTGTCGCCGATGACGGTGTACTCGACCTTGCCGTTGTAGATCACCGCGCAGGAGCCGCCGCCCTTGAGGCCGGAGGAGGAGTACTTCCAGATGCTGCTGGAGCTCGGCACGACGATGTAGGGCAGCTTCGCGGCGTTGAGCGGCTTGCCGTCGGACTGGTGGAACGCGGTGTCGTCCTGGAAGCAGCAGTCGGTGTCCTCGTTGCACTGCGAGGTGCGCTGCCCGTCGCAGTCGATGTCCATGTCGGCTTTCCAGAAGACGGCCCCGTTGGCATCGCAGACGGCGACGGTTTTGCTCGAGACGTCTTCGTCGGTCTTGTACTTGCCGTTCGAGATCTGCTTGCAGCTGTTGGTCTTGGCGAGCAGCTGCGCGGCGGTGGGGGCGGCGGCCACGGTGGCCGGTGCCGCGGTGGCCGGTGCCGCGGTGGCCGGTGCCGCGGCCGGGGCGGGCGACGCGGACGCGACGGCCGACGGCACCACGGCCGACGCCAGCGCGAGCGTCGCGAGCAGGATCAGTTTCCGCATTCCTGGCGCTCCCTTTAGTTAGGAAACTTTCCTTACGGCGGCGGGGCACCAGGATGCACCGCGGAGGCGCGCGCGTTCAAGGCCTTCGGGTGCGGGAATTTCCCATCAGGGTGGCGGGAGTTGACGAAAAGGCTGCTCACCGGTCTGGCCGGGCGGCGACCGGTTCGGCGGGTGTCCCGTTCGCCGGGACGCGGCGGGTCCGCCGGGATCCGGCGAAGTTCGCCTAACGGGCAGGGCGGTTGGGCCTCGCCGGTTGGCGCGGCCCGGCTGCCGCTCGCTCGGCCGACGCGGTAGCGGGCAGCTCGCTACCCGGCGCGGGAGCGGTCCGCGCCCACGCGGGCGGCGCGGCAACAGGGCAGACCACCACCCGGCGCAAGCGGCCGGCGCCCGCACGCAACCCACCTGGTGTGCCCCGCGCCCACCGGGCGACGCGGCACTGGCAGCCACACCCGGCCCAAGAGGGGCCCGCGCCCACCCATGCGACGTGGCAACAAGCGACCGACCCCAGCGCGCGAGCGGCCCGCGCCCACCGGGCGACGCGGCACAGGCAGCCCCCAGCCCGCGAGCGACCCGCACCCACCCGGCAACAAGCGACCGGCCCCAGCGCGCGAGCGGCCCGCGCCTACCGGGCAGTGCGGCGGAACAGGCGGTTCGCCCAGCGGGTCGCGTGTCGGCGGGAGCCGGCGAGGACTCCGTCGAGCCAATCTCCGTCGAGGTCGTGCGGGAGCTCCGTGCGGGGCTGGAGCCAGCCGTCGGGGTGGACCGCGCCGCCGTCGCTCGAATACACGCGGGTCGCGCCCGCCTGGCGGAGCCGCGCGAGCACGCGCCGGTCGTAGGCGCCGAACGGCAGCGAGTACCGCCGGACCGGCCGGCCGCACAGGTCGCCGAGCAGCTTCGGCGCGTCCTTCAGCTCGCGGTCGGCGTGGCGGTCGTCGAGGCGCCGCCAGTCGCGCGGTTCCCAGCCGTGCGAGCCGATCTCCATGCCGGCGTGCACGAGCTCGCGCAGGCCGTCGCGATCGAGGTAGCCGCGCTGCCCGAGCCGGCCGGCGAGCGGGAAGAACTCCGCCGTCAGCCCGCGGTCGGCCAGCCGCGGCAGCACGATCTCGACGTCGGAGTCGTTGCCGTCGTCGAAGGTGAGCCGGACGTCTTCGCGGTCCGCGGCGGCGTCGAGGACGCGCTCGAACTGCTCGACGGTCAGCCAGCGCTCGTCTTCACCGGGGTCGAGCTGGCGCGCCGGCCGGCCCACCCCGTGCACGGCGAGGATCACCGTCACCACTCCCACCGCCTGCCACCGCGAGTAGTCGATTTGTTACTTCGATTAATCGCACTGGCAAACGGGTGAGTTACACATTTTTGCCGTTATTTAGCCTTTGCGGATTTCCAGCGTGCAGCACTTCGGGCCGCCGCCGGCTTTCCGCAGCTCAGAGATGTCGACGTAGACAGACTCGTACCCCCGAGCAGCGAGAAGTTCACCCAATCGGGTGGCCTCGACGGGCAGGACGACGTTGCGGCCGTCGGACACGCCGTTGAGGCCGAAACACTCGGCGTCTTCCCTGGTCGCGAGGACCGCGTCCGGGAACAGCCGCTCCAGCACCCGGCGCGAGCCGGCCGAGAAGGCGTCCGGGTAGTAGACGATCTGCGCGCGGGTCGTGTCGGTCGCTTCGGCGAGCACGAACAGGGCGGTGTCGAGGTGGTAGTAGCGCGGGTCGACCAGCTGCAGCGAGACGACCGGGACGCCGAGGACTTCCTGGGCCTCGGCGTGCGCGGCCGGGTCGGTGCGGAAGCCGGTGCCGGCGAGCAGCAGGGAGCCGGTCCAGGCGAAGTCGCCTTCGGCCTCGTTGATCTTCTCCGGCATGGTGATGTCGCGGTAGCCGTGCTCGACGAACCAGCGGCGGAAGTGCTCGGCTTCCGCGGCGCGCTGCGGGGCGCGGAACCGCGAGCCGAGCACGCGGCCGTCGACGACGGTGCCGGAGTTGGCGGCGAAGACCATGTCGGGCAGGCCGGGCTGGGGCTCGATCTCCTCGACGGTGTGGCCGAGGCGGCGATAGGTGTCGCGCAGCTCGGTCCACTGCGCGACGGCGACGTCCGCGCTGACCGGCTGGGTCGGGTCCATCCAGGGGTTGATCACGTAGTCCACCGCGAAGTGACGCGGGGGACACATCAGGTATCGACGGGTGGTCGGTACGCGCATCGCCTGCATGGTTGCAGGGTAAGGCGCGCCTAAACTCGCAATCAATCGCTGTTCGCTGCGCGTATCTGTGCTAGATGTTGCGTGTGAACACCATCGACCAGCGAATCGTTTCGTGTCTCGTGGCGAACGCGCGATCAAGCTACGCGGAGATCGGCAAGGTGGTCGGCCTGTCGGCGCCGGCGGTGAAGAGGCGGGTGGACCGGCTCCTCGAAACGGGCATCCTGCGCGGCTTCACGGCGGTGGTCGACCCGGAGGCGCTGGGCTGGGGAACGGAGGCGTTCGTCGAGGTCACCTGCCAGGGCAACATCACGCCGGCCCGCATCCGCGCCCGCTTGGAGCCGTTGCCGGAGGTGGTGGCGGCGTACACGGTGTCGGGCGCGGCGGACGCGATCGTCCACCTGAGGGCGGCGGACATCCACCACCTGGAGACGGCGCTCGAGCGGCTGCGGGGGCTGGAGATCGTGGACCGGACGGTGTCGACGGTGGTGCTCTCGCGGCTGCTGGAGCGGCCGCCCACTCCGGAGCAGTGAGGCCTCCGGCCCCCGGTTCAGACCGGAAGGGTGACTTATCCCGGCCGCGACCCGGGCAGGGCCGAAAGCGCTCAGCCGCCCAGCGCGCGCAGCACCGGTGGTGCCTCGTCCGGGTGCAGGCGCAGCTCCGTCCGGCCGCCCGGTGACTGGAACGTCACCGCCTGGCGGTCCACCGCCTGCATCGTCAGCTCGCCCGGCTCGAACGGCACCGGCTCCGCGCCCGGCGTCCGCCACGTCGCCGTCCCCTCGCCCACCGCGATCCAGCCCCGCCGTTCGCGGCCGTCGGTCACCTCTTCGGACCGCAGCACACACGGGTACTCCACCCGCTCGCCGCGCGCGGAGGCCGCGGCGCGGGAGCGGCGGCGCCGTCCGCCGAACAGCTCCGACATGTCGATCATCGTCAGCAGGTTGCCGACCAGCACCACCAGCAGTTCCGCCACACACCACCAATACCCTGATCCGATGACCGACAGCATCGTCAGCGAGCACGCCGGCGGCGTCGCCCTCCTCACCGTCGACGCTCCCGGGAGCCGGAACGCGCTGACGCTCGACCTCTCCGGGCAGCTCGCCGACGCCGTGGCCGCCGCCGAACGGGATGAGGCCGTGCACGCCGTCGTCGTCACCGGTACTCCGCCCGCCTTCTGCGCCGGCGCCGATCTGTCCGCCTTGGCCGAAGCCGACGAAACCGGCCTGCGGGCCATCTACGCGGGCTTCCTCGCCGTCGCGCAGTGCACCCTGCCGACCATTGCCGCCGTCGGGGGTGCCGCCGTCGGGGCCGGGCTGAACCTCGCGCTCGCCGCCGATGTCCGGCTGGCCGGGCCGCGGGCGAAGTTCGTCGCCCGGTTCCTCGAACTCGGGCTGCACCCCGGGGGCGGGATGACCTGGATGACGCAGCGGATCGCCGGCCCCCAGCAGGCCGCCGCCATGACCCTGTTCGGGCAGCCGCTCGACGCCGAAGCCGCCGTGCGGGCCGGGCTGGCTCTGCGCGTCGTCGACGGGGGCCATGACGAACTGCTGACCGCCGCGCGTGAGCTCGCTCACCCCGCCGTCGCCGCGCCGCGCGAAGCGCTGCTCGCCACCAAGCGCAGCCTGCGCGCCACCGCGGGCCTGGCCGAGCACAGCGCCGCCGTCGACGTCGAGATCCGGCCGCAGCTCGCCTCCCTGGCGTCACCGGAGTTCGCCGAACGGCTTTCCCTGATGCGGGAACGGATCCGGTCCCGGCCGTGACGCGGGAGACGCGCATCACAACGCGTCGCGGCGACTACCCGTTACCATGAGTTACAGGTATCTGGCGGACCTGCGAAGGGGACATTGAAGAGCACCGAAGAGGTCGTCCAACACCCGGGACACTACCAACATCGGTGTTGAGGGCGAGCTAACCTCGGGAGTAGACCTGGTGAACGCAGCCGCGGCACCGGCAGGCGAACGGAAGCCGTACCGTCGGGAGAGAGGGAATCCCTGACCCATGAGCACGAGTGCGAACGGCAACGGCGCTGGTCACGGCTCGCTCGCCGCAACCAGGCCGACCGAGGTCAGCAAGCTGGACCGGGTGGTCATCCGGTTCGCGGGCGACTCCGGTGACGGCATGCAGCTGACCGGCGACCGCTTCACCTCCGAAGCCGCCGCGTTCGGCAACGACCTGTCGACGATGCCGAACTTCCCCGCCGAGATCCGCGCGCCACAGGGCACCATCCCCGGCGTCTCCAGCTTCCAGGTGCACTTCGCCGACTACGACATCCTCACCCCCGGCGACCGGCCGGACGTGCTGGTGGCGATGAACCCGGCCGCGCTCAAGGCGAACCTCGGCGACGTCCCGCACGGCGGCACGATCATCCTCAACACCGACGAGTTCATCAAGCGCAACCTGACCAAGGTCGGCTACGCGACGGACCCGCTGGACGACGACACGCTCACGCCCTACCAGGTGCACCGGGTCGCCATGTCGACCCTGACCCAGGGCGCGCTCGCCGAAACCGGCCTCGGCAAGAAGGACGCCGAGCGCTGCAAGAACATGTTCGCGCTCGGCCTGCTGTCGTGGATGTACCACCGGCCGACCGAGGGCACCGAGCGGTTCCTGCGCGAGAAGTTCGCGAAGAAGCCGGACATCGCCGAGGCGAACATCCTCGCCTTCCGCGCGGGCTGGAACTACGGCGAGACCACCGAGTCGTTCGCGACGACCTTCCAGGTCGCCCCGGCGAAGCTGACCCAGGGCACCTACCGGCAGATCACCGGCAACACCGCGCTCGCCTACGGGATCGTGGCCGCCGGGCAGCGCTCGGGCCTGCAGATCTTGCTTGGCACGTACCCGATCACGCCGGCCTCGGACATCCTCCACGAGCTGTCCAAGCACAAGAACTTCGGCATCATCACCTTCCAGGCCGAGGACGAGATCGCCGGCATCGGCGCCGCGCTCGGCGCGTCCTACGGCGGCGCGCTCGGCGTCACCTCGACGTCCGGGCCCGGTGTCGCGCTGAAGTCCGAAGCCGTCGGCCTCGGCGTGATGGTGGAGCTGCCGCTGGTCGTCATCGACGTCCAGCGCGGCGGCCCGTCCACCGGCCTGCCGACCAAGACCGAGCAGGCCGACCTGCTGCAGGCGATGTACGGCCGCAACGGGGAGTCGCCGGTCCCGATCATCGCCCCGCTGTCGCCTGCGGACTGCTTCGACGCGGCGGTCGAGGCGACCCGGATCGCGCTGAAGTACCGCACGCCGGTGCTGCTGCTCTCGGACGGCGCGATCGCGAACGGCTCCGAGCCGTGGCTGATCCCGGACGTCGACGAGCTGCCCGACCTGCGGGTCGAGTTCGCCAGCGAACCCAACGCGGACAACGACTCCGGCGAGTTCTGGCCGTACGTCCGCGACCCCGAGACCCTCGCCCGCGCCTGGGCGGTCCCGGGCACCCCGGGGCTGCAGCACCGCATCGGCGGGCTGGAGAAGGCCGACAAGACCGGCCACATCTCCTACGACCCCGACAACCACGACAAGATGGTCCGGCTGCGGCAGGCGAAGGTGGACGGCATCGACGTCCCCGACCTCGTCGTCGACGACCCCAGCGGCGGCAAGGCCCGCGTGCTCGCGCTCGGCTGGGGCAGCTCGTTCGGCCCGATCGGCGCGGCCTGCCGGCGCGTGCGCAAGCTCGGCCTGCCGATCGCGCAGGCGCACCTGCGTCACCTCAACCCGCTGCCCGCCAACCTCGGCGACATCCTGCGCAGCTACGACAAGGTCGTGGTGCCGGAGATGAACCTGGGCCAGCTCGCGCTGCTGCTGCGGGCGAAGTACCTGGTCGACGTCCACTGGCACACCAAGGTCGCCGGGCTGCCGTTCAAGGCCGAAGAGCTGCAGAACCTGTTCTCGGAGATCATCACCGGCGTTACTACGGAGGCGGCGAAATGACCGCAATCGACATCGGGCTTCCCACCATCGGTGGCCTGGACCTCGTGCCCACCACCGACGAGCCGCAGAAGGCCAAGGACTACAAGTCCGACCAGGAAGTCCGCTGGTGCCCGGGCTGCGGCGACTACGTCGTCCTCAACGCCGTCCAATCGTTCCTGCCGACGCTGGGCCTCAAGCGCGAGAACATCGTCTTCATCTCGGGCATCGGGTGCTCGTCGCGGTTCCCGTACTACCTCAACACCTACGGCATGCACTCGATCCACGGGCGCGCGCCGTCGATCGCGACCGGCCTGGCGACCACCCGCCCGGACCTGTCGGTGTGGGTCGTCACCGGTGACGGCGACGCGCTGTCCATCGGCGGCAACCACCTGATCCACGCGTTGCGGCGCAACGTGAACATCAAGATCCTGCTGTTCAACAACCGGATCTACGGGCTGACCAAGGGCCAGTACTCCCCGACGTCCGGGCAGGGCATGGTCACGAAGTCGACGCCGATGGGTTCGGTGGACACGCCGTTCAACCCGCTCTCGCTGGCGATCGGCGCGGAGGCGTCGTTCGTGGGCCGCGCGCTGGACTCCGACCGCAAGGGCCTGACCGAGGTCCTCCAGGCGGCGGCGCAGCACCGCGGCTCGGCGCTGGTCGAGATCTACCAGAACTGCCCGATCTTCAACGACGGCGCGTTCGACGTCCTCAAGGACGCCGACGAGGCCGCCACCCGCCTGATCCCGCTGCGCGCCGGCGAGCCGATCCGGTTCGGCCCGAACCAGGAGTTCGGCGTCAAGCGCGGCGACTGGGGCGGCCTGGACGTCGCCAAGGTCGCGGACATCGGCGAGGACAACCTCGTCGTGCACGACCCGTCGATCGCGGACACGTCGTACGCGTTCGCGCTGTCGCGCCTGGGCGACCAGAACCTCAACCACGTCCCGACGGGCATCCTCCGCCAGGTCGAGCGCCCGACGTACGACGACGGCGCCCGTGCCCAGGTCGAGGAGGCCCGCGCGGCCCGCAAGCCGGACCTGCAGGGGCTGCTGCGCGGCAAGGACACCTGGACGGTCGCGTAACCACTGCTTCCCGGAGGCCGCCATGCCCGGTGCATGGCGGCCTTCGTCGTATTCGGGGTTGCCCCGGTTGGGACACGTGTCCTAAGTTCTAGGTCATGCGACCCAACTCACCTTTCGCGTTCTTCGACGTCCGCACCGCCGACGCGGCGGGCAGCAAGCGGTTCTTCGCCGAGTTGCTGGGCTGGGAGGCCGACGACACGCTGCTGAAGACCGGCGGCGCGCCCTGGGGCGGCCTCACCGAGCTGGCGCCCGGCGACGACCGGGCACCGCAGTGGCTGCCCTACGCGCCGGTGTCCGATGTGGACGCTGCCGCGGCGAAAGCACTGGCGCTGGGCGGAACCCTGGTGCGCGAGCGCACCGACCTGCCGTTCGGCTCCCTGGTGGTGGTCACCGATCCCGGCGGCGCGGCGCTCGTGCTGTTCCAGGCCGCGCCGGGCGTCAGCTGAGCGGGCGGAACCCGACGCGCTCGGCGTCTTCGGCCGTCCGGAACCAAACCTCGGCGACCATCTTCGGGAACTGCGCCGATTCCTCGGTGCAGTACCGCAAAGCCGTGACGCTGGCCTTCACGGCGAAGCTGTCGCTGGGGGCACCGCCACCCGGGCGCGGCATCGCCGAACCGGGGCCGAACGGGCCCGGCGGGACCGAGTCGCCCGCGGCCTGCCGGGCCGGGGGCGGCTCCGGGGCCGCGACACTCGCGGCGGCCGCCGCCTGGTTCGGCTGGACCGACGGCTCGAACAGCGAGCCGCTGTGTGCACCGGACAGGTCCGGTTCGCGGCGCTCGACCGTGCGCATCGACGGCTGGATCGGCTGCGGCGCGTCGAACCCCCCGCGCACCGCCTCCCGCGGCTGTCGCTTCGGCAGCACCTGCGTCGCTTCGGCAGGGGTCTCCGGCGGCACGTCCAGCTCGCTTTCGGCGATGTCACCGCCGAACGCGTACTGCGGCGGCTCGGCGTCTTCCGGCTCGTCCTGGCGCACCGAGCCGGGGTGTTCGGTGATGAAGCGGGTGCGCTCCACCGGTTCTTCGAACGCCGACCGCTGGGACGGGGCCTCGTCGTCGAACCAGTCCGGCGTGTCCGCCGCCTCGCCGGCCGGGGGCTGGAACAGCGAGCCCGCGGAGTCGGTGTCGAGCTGCTCGAGCCGCGACAACGCCGGCGACTCGGGCTCCGGCTCGTCGTCGAACGAATCGCCGACCGGGGCCAGGTACTGGGTCGCGGAGGCCTGCTCCGGCTCCTCGTCCGACGTCAGGAACTGGGTGGCCGCGCTTCGGTACGGGTCGTCCTCCTCGAGCTCCGGCTCGGGCGCGCGGACGGGCTCCGGCTCCGGCGGGATCCGGGACGGCACCTGCGCGTCCAGCTCGGCGAAGTCCTCGTCGATGTCGTCGTGGACGTCGTCGCGGTGGATCGGCGGCGCGGCGACCAGCGTGCCGGGGTAGGAGGTCTCCTGGCGGGACGGCTCCGGTTCGCGCCGCCGGAAGGCGTCGGTGCCGCTGCCGACCGTCGCGGCGTTCGCGGGGGTGCGCGCGGCGTCGGCGTGGGCCTGCGCCAGCGAGCTCTCCAGCCGGCGGACGCTCTTGCGGAGCGGCAGCACCAGCACCAGCCAGGTGAGGAGGACCCCGACGAAGAACGCGGCGAGGCTCCACAGCCAGACCTGTCCGAATATGGACATCTTTTCCTGCCCCTGTTAAGTGCTCAGCGCGTACGCGCGACCAGGTAGTCGGCGACCGACTCGCACGCGTCCCGGGCGGGTGACGCGGGCAGCGCGGTGAGCTCGGCTCGCGCGCGCTGAGCGTAGTCGGAAAGGGTGACGCGTGCTCGATCGAGTCCGCTACTGACCCGGAGGAGCTCCAGCGCCTCCTGCACGAGCGCGTCGTCGGCGATCGGGCCGGACAGCAGCTCGACCAGCCGCGGGTCGGTCTCCGGGTCGGCCAGCGCGTACAGCATCGGCAACGTCCGGACGCCTTCGCGCAGGTCGGTGCCCTGCGCCTTGCCGAGCTCGTCGGACGGCGACGCGATGTCGATGATGTCGTCGGAGATCTGGAAGGCGGTGCCGATGATGTCGCCGAACCGGCGCAGCGCCTCGATGTGCCCCTCGGCGGCGCCGGACATCATGCCGCCGAACCGGCCGGAGGTGGCGATCAGCGAGCCGGTCTTCTGCGCGATGACGGTGAGGTAGTGCGCGACGGCGTCGTCACCCGGGCCGGGGCCGACGGTCTCCCGCATCTGGCCGGTGACCAGCTCGCCGAAGGTCTCGGCGATGATCCGCGCGGCGTCCGTGCCGAGGTCGGCGACCAGGCGCGAGGCGTGCGCGAAGAGGAAATCGCCGGTGAGGATGGCGATGGTGTTGTCCCAGCGGGCGTTGACGCTCTCGGCGCCGCGCCGCATGGTGGCCTCGTCCATGACGTCGTCGTGGTAGAGCGTGGCCAGGTGCACCAGCTCCACCGCGGCGGCGGCGATCACCACGTGGTCGTCCTGCTTGGGGCCGAACTGCGCGGCGAGCAGCGTGAACAGCGGACGGAAGCGTTTGCCCCCGGCCTCGACCAGGTGCAACGCGGCGTCGTTGACGGCCTGGACGTCACTGCGGACGACCTCGCGCAGCAGCTTCTCGACCTCGGTCAGCCCGCCGGCGATCGACCGCAGCAGGGTTTCGTCGGCGATCTGCAGCCCGACCGACGCCCGCAGGTCGTCGAGGGCGCCGCCCGGCGCAGCGGGGAGGGATCCCGCCCCGGGGGCTGGGGAAGGCACAGACACGTCGGCTCCGCTCTACTCGTGCACCGGTCGGTTGCCCCTTGAGCGTAGTGGCTCCGCCGCGCGGTCGTTTACCCGCTGTCCTGCGGAAACGGTGATGAACATGACACCGCCCGGGTGGTTGGTGATCCTCGAAAGGGTGATCGCCGTTCCCAGGCGCAACGCGGGTCTCCGGCGGGCGGATATTCAGTCCTGGAAGAGCGGCCGCCCAGGCCCCTCTCCGGCGGCGAGGAGGACAGCGGATGCGCAGCACGATCGTCACGGCCTTGGTGGTGACCGGCCTGGCGGCTTCCAGCGCTTCGGCGTTCGCGGCGGTCCCGCAGCCAGGCGTGGCGGACATCGGCGCGGCTGCGTTCGCATCGGTCGTGATCGCGCCCCAGGCACCCTGTTCGATCGGCGGCCCGACGAGCGCAACGGCCCAGCGGGTCTCGAAGCCGGGCATCACCTTCGGCGGCGGAACGTCCTCGTGCACGACGTCGCCCTCCGGGGACTCGACGACCTCCACCGCTACGGGCAAGAACTTCGAGCTGTCGGCGCTGGTGGCCGCGGGCGGGCCCCGGGTGAAGCTGTCGAGCTACACGGTGACGTGCGTGGGGACGCAGACGCAGACGAACGCGAACTGGACGTACGGCGGGCTGTCGGGGATCGCGAACCCGCCGAGCCCGGTGCCGGCGGGATACGTGTCCCCGCTCCGGAAATCGGACGGAACGGTCCTGGCGAACGCGGTGTTCAACATCCAGGAACTCTCGGGCGACGGAAGCGTCGGCTTGACGATGCTGCGGATCGATTTCCTCCCGCCATCGGGCCTGAGCGGAGTGGTGACGCTGGGGCGCACGAGCTGCGCGCCAACCCCGTAGACGTCACGAGGGCCGCGGCTTGGGAGAGCGCCGAGAGGACCGCCGCGGCCCTCGTGACCTTGGCTTTTGGGTCGCGGGAACCCTGGTAGGGTGCGGTGCGTCGGATACGCAGGGTGCTCGGGGTGGAGCACACTGCAAGCTAGGGGAGAGCTGATGACGACGGTGTGCTGTGCCTGAGGTCTACGACCCGAGTGGGGATTGGGAGCTGCCGGGGCCGAATGGGGTGCCGCGCGCTGGGTCTTATGGGCCGGCGGGTGGTGCTTCTGGTGGGGCGGGGTTCGCTTATGACGAGGAGACGCTTCGCGAGTTGATGCGGGAGTGGAACGACCTGGCCGACGAGTTCAAGCACGACCAAGAGCAGGCGACCACCCTCACTCGCGTCAAAGGTCCAGGCCTCGAGTATGCGAGTGGCGGCAACGCGGAGAAGATTCATCAATCCGGGGAGGCACTGCTGTCGACGCTGGCGGCTCGGGAAGAGTATTGCCGCAACATGGCTGCCAAGTTCCAGACCGCCTTGGGTAAGTACGCGCGCGCCGAGGACGACCACACCACGGAGATCAAGCAGACCGGAGGCAGTCTCTGATGCGCCGCGCCGTTCTCATGTTCAGCGCATTGCTGCTCGCAGCGGCGGCGTGTTCGACCACCAACCCGGGAATTCCATCGGCTTCCAGCGCTGCCCCGGGAACGAACTCCTCACCTGAAAGCCACAGTGCACTGCCGGGACCTGGAGTTCCCAAAGTCCTGCATCCAGTCGACGTGACGCACTTCAAACGGCAGCCGTGCGGCGCACTGACCGACTCTCAAGTAGCCGAGCTTCTCGGCTCTGGCGTGTCAGGCAAGCCAGACCTGCAGGCACCCGCTGGGCCGACTTGCTCATGGGACGCAGCCGACGTTTCCCAGGCAGGGATCGGAGTAATCTTCATGAACGCCGACCAGCTCGGGCTGACGAGCGTCTACGAAGCCAAGGACAAACAGTATAAATTCTTCCAGCCGATGGAATCGCTCGATGGCTTCCCGATCGTTGCCTATGGCGTGAGCGACGAGCGAGCATCCCGTGGCCGGTGCGCGGTCGCGCTCGGCGTGAGCGACACCCAGGCCGTCGACATCCACGTCGCACAATCCGAAAATAACATCGGTAAGAAGGATCCTTGCGCGGCGGCTCATGACATCGCTGCACAGGTACTGGGCAATCTCCGCGGGGGGAACTGATGGCGACCGAAGGACCGCTGACGGCAGCGCAGATTTATGAGCAGATCACCGGGGGCGAGGGTGTCGGCTCGCTGGCCGATGCTCAGGATGGTGCCCGGCAGTTGACCACTCGGATGGTTGAACGGGCCCAGCGGATCAGTGCTCTCCGGGCAAAGACCATGTCCGGTTGGAGTGGGAACGCTGGGGAAGCCGCTGCGGATGCGACTCTTCCTCTTGTTCAAGCCGCCGCTGATGATGCTGTTCATCTTCAGAATGCCCAAAGTGCTGTTGGGGCTCAGATGGATGCCTTCGGGACCGCCAAGTATTCCGTCAAGCCTGTTTCTTCTCAGCCGCCTGAACTAGGGGCTGAGGATGTTGTTCGTGCCATTTCGGACCACGGCTGGGGTTCCTACCACGCCAAAATTGCGCGGTGGCAGGCTGACAGCCAAGCCAACATCGATGCCTTCAGTGCCTATCACTCCGCCAGCACCTCCAATGGTGGGCAGATGCCCGCCCAATACGCGCAGCTTGCCGACTCCGGGGCTTCCATCTCCATGCGGACCTCCGGAAACAAAACCGGTCCTACTGATACCGGAGAGTGGGCTCGAAACCCCCGGGATACGCAGGTTCCGAGTCAGGATCGGCAGACCGTTCGGCCCGGGCAGAACCGGGTGACCGACGGAAACCAACGGCAAACTCAGCAGGATCGACAGCCCAGGCCGAACCAGGTTCAGGCCGGGAACACGAACACCGGAACCACGATCAGCGGAACCAAGCACAGCGGGAACACGCCCAGCGACGCCACCCACGCCAACAGCTACGTCCCCAAGCCCGTCCTGCCCGCCGCTCAGGGTGGGTATGAGTTCGGGCCTACCGGGCAGCCCGTCAGCAACCTGACCGGGACGAACTGGCCCGGCGGGTTCGGGCCAGGAAGCGGGCCGTACAGCGGCGGTGGGTATCAGCCGAGCCCCGGGATGCCGGGCACCAGCACTGGAACGGGACCAGGCGCCGGAAGCAAAGCCAACCAGCCCGGCCCCCGCGCCCCCGGCAGCAGCACCGACGCCCGCCTCCCCGAAGAACGGCTCCCCGGCGCCAACCCCCTCCGTGGCTCCGCCGGCCCGCGGGGTGCCAACGGCCTCCCCATGGGCACTCCGCTCGCCGGGCGTGCCGGCAAAGAAGAAGACCGCGAAAAGAAGAAAGCCCGCTACCTCCAGAACCCCGATCCCGACGAGACCTTCGGCGGCTTCACCGAAAAGCCCATGCCGCCCGTCATCGGTGAGCACAAGAAACGATGATCTTCTCGCTCGGCACCTTGCTCACCGCCCTGCGCGGCGTCGGCTGCGGTGATCCGCACCCCGTTTTCGCGAGCGGCCTCCGCTACATTCCGCCCTCCCTCAAGCAACAAATCACCAGCGAAGCCTTCGACGAACTCAGCCCATACGGCGTCACCCAAGGCGACGGCTTCACGCCCGAATTCGAAGACCTCCTGCACCTCATCGGCCAACCCGCCCAGGAGTACTTCGCCTACACCCGGGACGCCACCGGGCAAACCAGCATCCTGGCCACGGCCGATGACGAAACCGCCGTCTGCGTGGTCTGCCGCGGCGATCAGGTCGAACTCACCGAGGTCGACGTCCACCCCGCCGACGCCCTCGTCGCGCGCCTGCCGCACTGCCGGCCCGCCGATCTCAAGCCCTTCTCGCTCCCCCAAGACGACTTCCGGACGCCACCGGACAGCGACATCTTCGACGAAGAGCGCAGCCGGGCCGCGCAGGAGCTCGACGCCCTCTTTCAGCAGCCCCACTTCGGCGTCGGGCAACTCCACGCCGCTGACCGGACCGTCAGCTATCTCGACCTGAAAGCCGGACGCGTCGGGATTGCCCTCGAAAACGGCTACATCAACGTCGCACCCGGGGAACAAGAAAATCTCAGCCAAATGCTGAAGGCCGCCGCCCTCGAATAACGAGAGCGGCGGCCCAGGAAAAGCAGAACTCAGAAAGCGAAACCGCCGGAACCCGCCCAGCCCAGGGCGAACGCCGGGACCAGGCCCAGCACCAGCGTCACCGCCGTGCCCAGGAAGATCGCCGTCCCCGTGCCGAAGCCCGGGACCGAGACCGAGGGGCCGTCCGCCGCCGGCTCGGAGAAGTACATCAGGACGATCACTCGCAGGTAGAAGAACGCCGCCACCGCGCTGAACACCAGGGCCACCACCACCAGCGGGGCCATTCCGTCCGACAACGCCGCCGAGAACACGACGAACTTGCCGATGAAACCGGACGTCAACGGGATACCCGCCAGCGCCAGCAACAGGAACGTGAACACGCCGGCCAGCAACGGCGAGCGCTTCGCCAGCCCGGCCCACGCCGACAGGTGCGTTGCCTCGCCCGACGAATCGCGGACCAGGCTGATCACGCCGAACGCCGCCAGCGTCGTGAAGCCGTACGCCAGCAGGTAGAACAGCGTGCTCGAGAGCCCATCGCGCGTCATCGCGATCGCCCCGACCAGCAGGAAGCCCGCGTGGGCGATCGACGAGTACGCCACCATGCGCTTGACGTCCGTCTGGGTCAGGCCCAGCACCGCACCGATCACCATCGAAATGATCGCCACGCCCCACAGGACGCCGCGCCACTCCCACGACGTCGACGAGAACGCCACCGACAGCACCCGCAGGATGCCGCCGAACGCCGCCACCTTCGTGCACGCCGCCATGAACGCCGTCACCGGCGTCGGGGCTCCCTGGTACACGTCCGGGGTCCACGTGTGGAACGGGCCGACCGAGCCCTTGAACAGCAGGCCCACCACCAGCAGACCCAGGCCCGCGAACAGCAGCGTGTCCGACCGGTCCGAACCCGCCGCCGCGGCCGCGATGTCGCCCAGCTTCACCGAGTTCGCGTAGCCGTACAGCAGCGCCAGGCCGTACAGGAAGAACGCCGACGAGAACGCGCCCAGAAGGAAGTACTTCACCGCCGCTTCCTGCGAGAGCAACCGGCGGCGCCGCGCGAGGCCGCACATCAGGTACAGCGGGAGCGACAGCACCTCCAGCGCGATGAACATCGTCAGCAGGTCGTTCGCCGCCGTGAACGCCATCATGCCGCCGAGGGCGAACAGCGTCAGCGGGAACACCTCGGTCTGCATCACCGTCGCCGTCTGGGCGCGGTCCTGGACCGTGCCCGGGCGGATGCCGGCCTGGGCGACCAGTGCGCCGCCCGGCTCGACCACGCGGTCCGAGATCAGCAGCACCGCGCCGACCGCCAGCGCCAGCAGCGTGCCCCAGAGGAACAGCGCCGGCCGGTCGATCGAGATCGCGCCGCTGAACGTCGTGACGCCGCCCGCCGGGGCGCTGCCCGTCGCGTAGATGATCAGGCTGACGCCGGCCGCGACGATCGACGCCAGGCTCAGGCCCACCTGGATGCCGAACCGCGAGCGCTTCGCCGCGAACGCCTCGACCAGCACGCTGACGCACGCCGCGCCGAGGACGATCAGCACCGGCAGCACCGCCGGGTAGTCGATCGACGGCGTCGTGATCGGCGTCGGCGCCTGGGTCAGGAGGATGTCGAGCACTTTTACTTGCCTCCCTGGACCGCGGACAGCGTCTGCTGCACCGTCGGGGTGACTGTGTCGAGCACCGGCTTCGGGTAGAAGCCGAGAACGATGATCAGCACGACCAGCGGCGCGAGGATCGCGATCTCCCGGCCGTTCAGGTCCGTGATGGCCTTCTTCGCGCCCAGCTCCGGCGCGATCGCCGTGCCCGGGCCCCCGCCGACGCCCACCAGGGCGTCACCGCGGACCGGGCCCTGGAAGACCCGCTGGTAGAGCCACAGGACGTACGCCGCGGCCAGGACCATGCCGACCGTGGCGAGGATCGTGTACACCGGCTGGTCCACGAAGGACCCGATGAGCACCAGGAACTCCGAGACGAACGAGTTGGTGCCCGGCAGGGACAACGTGGACAGACCGGCGAGCAGGAACAGCCCGGCCAGCAACGGGGTCACCTTGGCCATGCCGCCGTAGTCGGAGATGCGCGACGACCCGCCGCGCGCGATGACCAGGCCGATCACCACGATCAGCATGCCGGTCGCCAGGCTGTGGTTGAGCATGTACGTCGCCGAGCCGACCATCGCCTGCTCGTTGAACGCGAAGATGCCCAGCGAGATGAAGCCGAAGTGCGCGATGGAGACGTAGGCGATGAACCGCTTCATGTCCCGCTGCCCCGCGGCGAGGATCGAGCCGTAGAGGACACCGACCACCGAGAGCACCAGCACCAGCGGCGCCAGGGTCTTGCTCGCCTCCGGGAACATCGGCAGGCAGTAGCGCAGGAACCCGAACGTGCCGACCTTGTCCAGCACGCCGACCAGCAGGACGGCGACGCCGATCGGCGCCTCCCCCGCCGCGTCCGGCAGCCAGGTGTGGAACGGCACCAGCGGCGCCTTGATCGCGAAGGCCAGGAAGAACCCGAGGAACAGCCAGATCTGCGTGGACAGCGGCGCGTCGCGCACCACCGTCACCAGCGTGGCCCAGTCGAACGTGCCCTTGCCGAGCTTGTCCGAGGCCAGCGAGTACGCCCCGATCGCCGACGCCAGCATGATCAGGCCGCCGAGGAACGAGTACAGGAAGAACTTCACCGCCGCGTACTGCCGGTTCGCGCCGCCGTAGCCGCCGATGAGGAAGTACATCGGGATCAGCATGATCTCGAACAGCACGTAGAACAGGAAGACGTCGGTCGCGGCGAACACGCCGATCGTGAGCGCCTCCTGCAGCAGGATCAGCGACAGGAACCCGCCCGCGCTGCGCCCCTCCGGGAGCTTGTCCAGCGTGCCGAGCCCGCCGACGACGATCGGCACCAGCAGCGCGATCACCGCGATCATGATCAGCGAGATGCCGTCGGTGCCGAACGCGATGTGCACGCCGAAGCTGGGGATCCAGTCGAAGCTGGACGTCATCTGCAGCCGCGCGCCCGAAGGCGAGTAGCTGAGCCAGAACGGGATGATCAGCACCAGCTCGAGCAGTGAGAACCCGAACGCCGTCAGCACCGCGGCGCGGTCGTTCCCCTTGAGGAACGCCAGCACCAGGGAGCCGGCGAGCGGCACCAGGATGAGGATGAGCAACCAGGTCATCAGGAGAACCTCACCAGCAGGAGAGCCGCCAGAAGCAGGAACGTGCCGCCCAGCATCGACAGCGCGTAGGACCGGACGAACCCGGTCTGGAGCCGCCTGAGCCGGCCGGACCCGCCGCCGAGACCGGCGGCCAGGCCGTTGACCGCGCCGTCGACGCCGCGGTTGTCGACGAACACCAGCGCCCGCGAGAGCCAGGTGCCCGGGCGGGCCACCAGCGTCTCGTTGAGCGTGTTGCCGTACAGGTCCTTGCGCGCGGCCCGGGTGACGAACGAGACCCGCTGGGGCTGCTCGACCGGGACGTCACGACGGAAGATCAGCCAGGCGATCAGGGCGCCGACCGCGGACAGCGCGACGGTGAGCCACGGGATCAGGGCCGCCGGAAGGGCACCGTGTTCGTGGTGCTCCGCCAACTCGCCGACGGTGGGGGTGAGCCAGGTCGCGAACCGGTTGCCGATCGCGAAGAAGGCACCGGCGCCGACCGAGCCGACCGCCAGGATCGCCATCGGGATCCACATGATCGGCTTCGCCTCGTGCGGGTGGAAGTCGTGCCCGTCGGCGGACTTGAGGTTCTCCCACCGAGCCTTGCCGAAGAAGGTCATCATCATCAGCCGGGTCATGTAGAACGCGGTGAGGCCGGCGCCGATGAGCGTGGCGAGACCGAACACCCAGCCCCGCCAGGCCTCCTGGCCGAAGGCCGCCTCGATGATGGCGTCCTTCGTGTAGAAGCCCGACAGGAGCGGGAAGCCGATCAGCGCGAGGTAGCCGAGGCCGAAGGTGACGAAGGTGATCGGCATCTTGCGCCAGAGGCCGCCGAACTTGCGCATATCGACTTCGTCGTTCATCGCGTGCATGACCGAACCGGCCCCGAGGAACAGCCCGGCCTTGAAGAAACCGTGCGCGACCAGGTGCATGATGCCCAGTGCGTACACGCCCGGGCCGAGGCCGACGGCCAGCATCATGTAGCCGATCTGGCTGACCGTCGAGTACGCCAAGACCTTCTTGATGTCGTCGTAGGCGCAGCCGATGACGCACCCCAGGAGCAGGGTCACCGCGCCGACCAGGGTGACGACCAAGCGGCCGTCCGGGGTCGCGTTGAAGATCGGGTTGGAGCGGGCCACCAGGTAGACACCCGCGGTCACCATCGTCGCCGCGTGGATCAGGGCCGACACGGGGGTCGGGCCCTCCATCGCGTCCGGGAGCCACGCCTGGAGCGGGAACTGGCCGGACTTACCGCAGGCGCCCAGCAGGAGCAGGATCGCCATCGCGGTGATCGCGCCCGTCGAGAACTTGCCGTCGCCGACCGCCTTGAAGACCTCGGCGTAGCCGGTCGAGCCCGCGTACTTGAACATGATGAAGATCGCCAGCGCGAGCCCGACGTCCCCGACGCGGTTCATCAGGAACGCCTTCTTCGCCGCGGTGGCGGCGGACGGGCGGCCCTGGTACCAGCCGATGAGCAGGTAGGACGCGAGACCCACGCCCTCCCAGCCCAGGTAGAGCGTCACGAAGCTGTTGCCCAGCACCAGGACCAGCATCGAGGCGACGAAGAGGTTGAGGTACGCGAAGAAGCGGTACCGGCCCTCGTCGTCGGCCATGTAGCCGATCGAGTAGTAGTGGATCAGCATGCCGACGCCGGTGATGAGCAGCACGAACGTCAGCGACAGCGCGTCGATCCGCAGCCCGAAGTCGATCTGCAGCGCCCCGACCGGGATCCACGAGTAGACCTTGGTGTCGGTCGTCGTGCCCGTGTCGGCGCTGAAGAACAGGATGACGCCGTAGACGAAAGCCAGCGTGACGGTGGCACAGCCGAGCAGATGCCCCCAGGCCTTCGCGCGCTTCCCCGCCAGCAGGAGGATCAAGGCGCCGAGACCGGGAAGGGCCACCAGCAGCCACGATGATGCGGTCACTCGGGGGTCTCCTAGTACTTCAGCAGGTTGGTGTCGTCGACCGAGGCCGAGCGCCGGGTGCGGAAGATGGCCATGATGATCGCCAGGCCGACCACGACCTCGGCGGCCGCGACGACCATGACGAAGAACGCCATGATCTGGCCGTCGAGCCCGCCGTTGATCCGGGCGAAGGTGACCAGCGACAGGTTCACCGCGTTGAGCATCAGCTCGATGCACATGAACACGACGATCGCGTTGCGCCGCACCAGCACGCCGACCGCGCCGAGCGCGAACAGCAGCGCCGACAGCAGCAGGTAGTACGTGGGGGTCATTCCTTCTCCCCTTCCGAAGCTCCCCCGGCAGAGGGTTCCGTACCGACCAGGGCGCGGGCGTCCGGGTGCGGGCCCTCGTCCGCGACGAGCTTGCGTTCCTTCGCCAGCTCGATCGCCGAAGTGGACTCGATGATCGCCGACAGCGACTCCGGGGCGACCGTGCCGTCCGGCAGCAGCGCCGGGGTGGCCACCGAGTTGGCGGTGGCGAAGACACCCGGGCCGGGCAGCGGCGACGGCCGGTCGTGCTCGCCGCGGAACCGCAGGAGCACCAGTTCCTTCTGCGTGAGCTTCCCGCCCTTGGCGTGCCGGTCGGTGAAGGCCAGCACCATCGCGCCGATCGCGGCGGTGATGAGCAGCGCCGACGTCAGCTCGAACGGGAACAGGTAGTCGGTGAAGATCAGCCGGCCGAGGCCCTTCGGCCCGCCGCCCGCGGGGGTGGCGGAGTCGAGCGGGACGGCCGGGGTGACGTTCGCCAGCGCCCGGTAGATGCCGGTGGCCAGCAGCGCGGCCAGCCCGATGCCGAGCACCGTCGCGGCCAGCCGCTGCCCGCGCAGGACTTCGACGACCGAGTCCGAGCTCTCCCGGCCGACCAGCATCAGCACGAAGAGGAACAGCATCATGATCGCGCCGGTGTAGACGATGATCTGGGTGAAGCCCAGGAACGGCGCCGACTGGATCATGTACAGCGCGCCCAGGCTCAGCATGGTCAGCACCAGCCACAGCGCCGAGTGGACGGCGTTGCGGGAGAAGATCATGCCGAGCGCGCCGAGCAGCGACAGCGGGCCGAGGATCCAGAACGCGATGGCTTCCCCGGTCGAGACACCCGCGGAGGCGTCCGGCGCGGCGGCCAGAACTGCGGAGATCACTTGACGCCCTCCCCGCGTGCCAGCTCGGGGCCGTTCACGTAGTAGTCCTGCTCGTTCTCGCCGAGCCGCATCGGGTGCGGCGGCTGCTCCATGCCGGGCAGCAGCGGGGCGAGCAGGTCTTCCTTCGTGTAGATCAGCCGCTGGCGGTCGTCGTCGGCCAGCTCGTAGAAGTTGATCATCGTCAGCGACCGGGTCGGGCACGCCTCGATGCAGAGGCCGCAGCCGATGCAGCGCAGGTAGTTGATCTGGTAGTCCGCGCCGTACCGCTCGCCCGGCGAGTACCGGGCTTCCTCGGTGTTGTCACCGCCCTCGACGAAGATCGCGTCCGCCGGGCACGCCCACGCGCACAGCTCGCAGCCGACGCACTTCTCGAGGCCGTCCGGGTGGCGGTTCAGCTGGTGCCGGCCGTGGTAACGCGGGGCGGCGGGCGCGCCGGCCTCCGGGTACTCCTCGGTGGCGACCTTCTTGAACATCATCCCGAAGGTGACGCCGAAGCCCTTGACGGGATCAAGAAACCCCATCTTGTGCCCCTTCCTTTGCGGTACCGACGGCCGCCGGCTTGCGGCGGGCCGCCTTCGCCTCGGCCTTGGCCAAAGCCTTCTGACGCGGGGTGGTCTGCGGCACCTTGAGGTCCAGCGGCGGGACCGGGAAGCCACCGCCGGTGACCGGGATGCTCTCGCTCTCCTCTTCCCGGCTCGCGGCCCGGACGTAGAAGAACAGCGCGACGACGATGAAGATCGCGACCGCGGCGATGATGATGGTCGCGGTGTTCCAGGCGATGACCTTCGCGAACGTCACCATGACGATCCAGACCAGGTTCAGCGGGACCAGGACCTTCCAGCCCAGGCGCATGAACTGGTCGTAGCGCAGGCGGGGCAGCGTGCCGCGCAGCCAGATGAACCCGAAGAGCAGGACGAACATCTTCGCGAAGAACCACAGCACCGGCCACCAGCCGGTGTTGAGGACGTTGTTCCCGATCAGCGACAGCGGCCACGGGGCCATCCAGCCGCCGAGGAACAGCGTCGTCGCGAACGCCGAGACGATCACCATGTTGACGTACTCGGCGAGGAAGAACATCGCGAACTTCATCGAGCTGTACTCGGTGTGGAAGCCGCCGACCAGCTCCGACTCGGCCTCGGGGAGGTCGAACGGGGCGCGGTTGGTCTCACCGACCATCGAGATCAGGTAGATCACGAAGCTCGGGACCAGGTAGAGGAACCACACCTTGTGCTGCGCGCCGACGATGTCGGCCAGGTTCAGCGACCCGGCCTGCAGGATCACCGCGACGATCGAGAGCCCCATCGCGATCTCGTAGGAGATCACCTGCGCCGCGGAGCGCATGCCGCCGAGCAGCGGGTACGGCGAGCCGGACGACCAGCCGGCGAGCACGATGCCGTAGACGCCGATCGAGGAGCAGGCCAGGATCACCAGCGCGCTGACCGGCAGGTCGAGCAGCTGCAGCACGGTCCGCTCGCCGAAGATCGACACGACCGGCCCGAACGGGATGGCCGACAGCGCGATCAGCGACGGCACCACGCACATGACCGGCGCGAGGAAGTACACCTTGCGGTCGGCGGTGTCCGGGATGATCTGTTCCTTGAACGGCAGCTTGATCGCGTCCGCCAGGGACTGCAGGTAGCCGCCCGGGCCGACCCGGTTGGGGCCGGGCCGGTTCTGCATCCGGCCGACCGCCTTGCGCTCCCAGACGATCAGGAAGATCGTCATGATCGGCCCGATCAGCAGGATGACCACGCACTTGAGCAGGATCAGCCACAACGGGTCGTCGGCCAGCAGCGCCGCCCGGGTAGCCGCGTCGGGCACGCTGCCCACAGCGGCTTCGGTCAGCAGCGGGGTCATTGCCCACCTCCAGCGAGGTTCACGACGGCGCCGTGCCCGGCACCGAGCGTCTTGAACACGGCCGAGCCGTCCGAGTTGCCCGGCAGCCACACGACACCGTCGGGCAGGTCGGCGATCTCCACCGGCAGCGTGATCGCACCGCGTTCGGTGCTGACGCGCACGGTGACGCCCAGCCCTTCGGCGGTCTTCGCGGACAGCCGCGCGACCGGCGTGCGCTGGGTGCCCTTGAGGTGCGGCTCGCCGTCCTGCAGGGAACCGTTGTCGATCAGCTGGCGCCAGGTCGAGAGGACCGCCTGGCCGGCCCCCGGCGTGGCGGGCGGCGCGACCTCGGCGGCGACGTGGCTCCAGCGCAGCGCCGAAGCCGGGCCGAGCTTCTCGAAGTCACCGCGCGCCGCGGCCGGCGTCTGCGTGAACAGGTCCGCGTCCATCTCGACGGCGAGCGTGTCGAGCACCCGGCAGTCCGGCAGGGCGCCGGTGCCTTCGATCGTCGTGTCGAACGGGCGGGTGCGGCCCTCCCAGTTCAGGTAGCTGCCGGACTTCTCGTCCGACGCCGCCACCGGGAGCACGACGTCCGCGCGCTCGGTCACCGCGCTGTGCCGCAGTTCGAGGCTGACCACGAACCCGGCGGTGTCCAGCGCGCGCAGCGCGAGGTCCGGGTCCGGCAGGTCGTACGGGTCGACCCCGCCGACGACCAGGCCGCCGAGCTCGCCGGCCGAAGCGGCCAGCAGGATGTCGGTCGCGTCGCGGCCCGGGGTGGCCGGGAGCGGGACGCCCCAGGCGTTTTCGACGGCGACGCGGGCGGCGTCGTCGCCGACCCGGCGGCCGCCGGGCAGCAGCGACGGCACGCAGCCGGTCTCCAGGGCACCCCGGTCGCCGGCGCGGCGCGGGATCCACGCGAGCCGGACACCGGTGCGCTCGACCAGGTCGTGCAGGGCGGCGAAGAGGCCGGGGATCGCGGCCGCGCGCTCACCGACCAGGACGACCGCGCCTTCGCCGCGCAGAGCCTCGTCGAGGTCCGGCGCGTGCTTGGCGATGCCTTCGACGGCCGCGGCCTCCTGGCCCGGGACGCAGGCGAGCAGCTCACCGAACGTCTTGCGCACCGACGACGTCGTCCACTGTCCCAAGTGGACGACCCGGGTGCGGTTCTTGCGGGCCGCCTTGCGCAGCCGCAGGAACACGATCGGGGCTTCGTCCTCGGGCTCGAAGGCGACGCACAGGACCGTGCGGGCCCGCTCGATCTCGCCGAAGGTGACGCCCGATTCCGGCGTCACGCCCACGACGTGCGAGGTGAGGAACGCGAGCTCCTCAGCCGAGTGCGGGCGGGCGCGGAAGTCGACGTCGTTGGTCTGCAGGGCGACGCGGGCGAACTTCGAGTACGCGTAGGCGTCCTCGACGGTCAGCCGGCCACCCGGCAGGACGCCGACCCCACCGTTCGACCGGGCCGCGGTGAGACCCTCCGCGGCGGCGCGCAGCGCGTCGGTCCAGGACGCCTCTTCCAGCTCACCGGTTTCGCGGTTGCGGACCAGCGGGCGCCGGATGCGGTCCTCGGCGCCGGTGTAGCGGAAGGCGAACCGGCCCTTGTCGCAGATCCACTCTTCGTTGACTTCCGGGTCGTCGCCGGCCAGCTTGCGCTGGACCTTGCCGCGGCGGAAGTCGGTGCGCTCGGCGCAGCCGGACGAGCAGTGCTCGCAGACGCTCGGCGCGGACACCAGGTCGAACGGGCGGGAGCGGAACCGGTAGGCCGCGCTCGTCAGGGCCCCGACCGGGCAGATCTGGATGACGTTGCCGGAGAAGTAGGACTGGAACGGCTGGCCGCTGGTCGTCCGCGACGCCAGGTCCAGGACGTCCGCCGTCTCCGCGGTGCCGATCTGCTGGTGGGCGCCGCGTTCGAGGAGCTCGATGAACGGGTCGCCGGCGATCTCGCGGGAGAACCGGGTGCAGCGCTGGCAGAGCACGCAGCGTTCGCGGTCCAGCAGCACCTGCGTCGAGATCGGCAGCGGCTTCGGGAACGTCCGCTTGGTGTCGACGAACCGGGAGTCCGTGCGGCCGTGGGCCAGCGCCTGGTTCTGCAGCGGGCACTCGCCGCCCTTGTCGCAGATCGGGCAGTCCAGGGGGTGGTTGATGAGCAGCAGCTCCATCACGCCCTGCTGGGCCTTGTCCGCGACCGGCGAGGTCAGTTGCGTCTTGACGACCATGCCGTCGGCGACGGTCATCGTGCAGGACGCCTGCGGCTTCGGCATCGGGCGGCCGCCCATCTCGACCTCGACCAGGCACTGGCGGCAGGCGCCGGCCGGGTCGAGGAGGGGGTGGTCGCAGAACCGCGGGATGACCGTGCCGAGGCGTTCGGCCGTGCGGATGATCAGCTCGCCCTTGGGGGCGATGACCTCTTCGCCGTCGATGACCAGCTTGACGTGGCCCTCGGGGACCGGCGTTTCGGTGGTTTCGGGCTTGTCGGGCGCGATCGTCATGCCTGCGCTCCCACGAGTTCGGGCTTGGTCTGTTCGTGCCGGTTCGCTTCGCACAGCGCGAGGAATTCCTCGCGGAAGTACTTGATGCCGCTCTGGATCGGCGACACCGCGCCGTCGCCGAGGGCGCAGAACGACCGGCCGAGGATGTTGTCGCAGACGTCGAGGAGGGTGTCGATGTCCTCCTCGGTGCCGTGGCCCTCGACCATCCGCTCGAGGATCTGCGCCAGCCAGTACGTGCCTTCGCGGCACGGCGTGCACTTGCCGCAGGACTCGTGCTCGTAGAACTGGGTCCACTTCATCACGGCCCACGGCACCGACACGGTCTCGTTGAAGACCTGGACGGCGGTGGTGCCCAGCATCGACCCG
Organism: Amycolatopsis sp. NPDC003731; assembly: GCF_053586895.1. Classification (NCBI taxonomy): domain Bacteria; kingdom Bacillati; phylum Actinomycetota; class Actinomycetes; order Pseudonocardiales; family Pseudonocardiaceae; genus Amycolatopsis; species Amycolatopsis sp. NPDC003731. Next base: position 79,637 of record NZ_JBSFNC010000018.1, read on the forward strand.
GCTTCCGCCGCGCCTTCGAAGTCCAGGGGAACGTCGAGGTGCTCGGCGGTGAACATCGGGGTGGACGAGCCGCCCGGGGTCCAGAACTTGAGCGGGATGCCGTCCTTCATGCCGCCCGCCATTTCGAGGAGCTCGCGCAGCGTGGTGCCGAGCGGGCACTCGTACTGGCCGGGCTTCTCGACGTGGCCGGAGATCGAGTAGATCTTCGGGCCGGGCGACTTCTCGCGGCCCATCTCGCGGAACCAGCTCGACCCGCCGTTGACGATGAACGGCGCGCTCGCGATGGTCTCGACGTTGTTGACCGTGGTCGGCGCGGCGTAGAGGCCCGCGGCGGCCGGGAACGGCGGCTTGAGCCGCGGCTGGCCACGACGGCCTTCCAGCGAGTCGAGCAGCGCCGTCTCTTCGCCGCAGATGTACGCGCCCGCGCCCGCGTGGACGGTGATCTTGAGGTCGAAGCCCGAGCCGAGGATGTTCTCGCCCAGGTAGCCCGCCGCTTCGGCTTCGCGCACGGCCGCGTTGAGGCGGCGGATGCAGTGCAGCGCCTCGCCGCGGACGTAGATGAAGCAGTGGTTGGACCGCATCGCGTACGAGGCGATGATGCAGCCCTCGATGAGCGAGTGCGGGTCCGCCATCATCAGCGGGATGTCCTTGCAGGTCCCGGGTTCGCCCTCGTCGGCGTTGATCACCAGGTAGTGCGGCTTGTCGAAGTTCGGCGGCATGAACGACCACTTGATGCCGGCCGGGAAGCCCGCGCCGCCGCGGCCGCGCAGGCCGGAGTCCTTGACCAGCTGGACGAGCTGCTCCGGCGTCCCGGCCAGGGCCTTGCGGACGGCGGTGTAGCCCTCGAGTGCCTCGTACGTCCCGATCTGCCAGGAGTTCGGCGACAGCCAGCGCTTCGTGAGGACGGGGGTAATGGGATCGGCCATTACTTCTTCTCCACTTCTGGCAACGGCACATCGGAAGCCACCGGGGCGACCCAGCCGCGGTCCTGCGCGAGCTTCGCGCCCCGCAGCGTCTCGACGGCCTGCGACGGGCCGTCGACGTCCCGGCGGTAGGCCGCTTCGTCCTCCGGGAAGAACCCGGCGAGCTGCAGCTCGGCGCCCTTGAAGTTCGTCAGCGGCGCGCCGCGCGTCGGGGCCGGCTTCTTGCCCGCCTGCAGCGCGTCGACCAGCGCGACGGCCTTGTCCTCGGTCTGGTTGTCGAAGTACTCGTAGTTGACCTGGATGACCGGCGCGAGGTCGCAGGCCGCGAGGCACTCGGCGTGCTCGAGGGTGATCGAGCCCGGCTCGTTCGGCGTGCCCGCGGTCTCGTTGTGCCCCAGCGGTTCCTCTTCGGACCCGAGGTGCGTCTGGAGCTTCTTGTAGATCGCGTCGCCACCCATGGCCGCGCACAGCGTGTTGGTGCAGACGCTCACGAGGTGCTCGCCGCACGGCTTGCGCTTGTACATCGTGTAGAACGTCGCGACCGCGCTGACCTCGGCGTCGGACAGGTCGAGCTGCCGCGCGCAGAACGCGATGCCCTCCTGGCTGACGTACCCCTGCACCGACTGCACGAGGTGCAGCATCGGCAGGAGCGCCGAGCGGGACATCGGGTAGCGCGCGATGAGCTCCTGCGCCTTCGCGTGGATGTCCGCGTCGAAGATGTCCTCGAGGGGCGTCTCGGTGATGATGCCGGCAGCCACTTCCGGGTCCGGCGCGATGGCGACGACGTCGGTGTCGGGCCCGGCCGCGGCGTGGGTCGTCGCGGAGTAGCTGGGGCCCGGCTCGGGAACTGCTGTGGTCATCGGTCCACTCCCCCCATGACGGGGTCGATCGAGGCGATGGCGGCGATCACGTCGGCGACCAGGCCGCCCTCGGCCATGGCGGGCATCGACTGCAGGTTCACGAAGCTCGGTTCGCGCACGTGGACCCGCAGCGGCCGGGTGCCGCCGTCGGAGACCAGGTGCGCGCCCAGCTCGCCGCGAGGTGACTCGACCGCCGCGTAGACCTGCCCGGCCGGGACCTTGAAGCCCTCGGTGACCAGCTTGAAGTGGTGGATCAGGGACTCCATCGACTGGCCCATGATCTTCTTGACGTGCTCGAGCGAGTTGCCCATGCCGTCGCTGCCGATGGACAGCTGCGCGGGCCAGGCGATCTTCTTGTCCTCGACCATGACCGGGCCCGGCTCGAGCTTCTCGAGGCACTGCTCGATGATCTTGAGGCTCTCGTGCATCTCGTGGACGCGGATCAGGTAGCGCGACCAGCAGTCGGCGCCGTTGTCCACGGGCACGTCGAAGTCGAACTCGTCGTAGCAGGAGTACGGCTCGGTCTTGCGCAGGTCCCAGGGCAGGCCCGCGGACCGCAGCACCGGACCGGTGACGCCGAGCGCGAGGCACGCGTCCACCGGCAGGTAGCCGACGCCCTTGAGCCGGTTGCGCCAGATCGGCTGGCCGGTGAAGAGCTTGTCGTACAGCGGGAGGCGTTCCTTCATCGTCTTGATGAACGCCTTGACGACCTCGACGTAGTCGGCCGGCATGTCCTGCGCGAGGCCGCCGGGGCGGATGAACGCGTGGTTCATCCGCAGGCCGGTCAGGTGCTCCAGCAGGTGCAGCACCTCTTCGCGCTCGCGGAAGCCGAGCGTCATCGCGGTGGTGGCGCCGAGCTCCATGCCGCCGGTGGCGATGTAGACCAGGTGCGAGCCGATCCGGTTGATCTCCAGCAGCATCACGCGTAGCAGCTGCGCGCGGCGCGGGGCTTCGATCTGCAGCAGCTTCTCGACGCCGAGGCAGTACGCCATCTCCGTCGAAAGCGGGGCCAGGTAGTCCATGCGCGTCACGAAGGTGACGCCCTGGGTCCAGGTCCGGTACTCGCAGTTCTTCTCGATGCCGGTGTGCAGGTAGCCGATGACCGACCGCAGCTGCGTGACGGTCTCGCCCTCCATCTCCAGCACGAGCCGGAGCACGCCGTGCGTCGACGGGTGCTGCGGGCCCATGTTGATGACCATGCGCTCGTCGTGCTGGGCGTCGGCGATGACGTCGTCCCAGTCGCCGCCCGAGACCGTGTAGACGCGGCCTTCGGTGGTGTCGCGGGAATCGGCGTAGCTGACGTCGTCGGTGCTGTCGCTGCCTTCGGCGGTGGTCGACGTGCCCGTGGTGACGTCGGAAAGGTTCTCGGTGCTCACGAGTACGACCTCCGCTGGTCCGGCGGCGGGATCTCCGCGCCCTTGTATTCGACCGGGATCCCGCCGAGCGGGTAGTCCTTGCGCTGGGGGTGGCCGTCCCAGTCGTCCGGCATCAGGATCCGGGTCAGCGCCGGGTGGCCGTCGAAGACGATCCCGAACATGTCCCAGGTCTCCCGCTCCTGCCAGTCGGCGGTCGGGTAGGTCTCGACCAGCGACGGCACGTGCGCGTCCTCGACGTCGAGGGTGACCTCGAGGCGGATGCGGCGCCGGTAGGTCAGCGACGTGAAGTGGTAGACCGCGTGCAGCCGCTGCGGGACGTCGACGCCGTAGTCCACCCCGGACACCGAGGACAGCAGCTCGAAGCGGAGGCCGCCGTCGTCGCGCAGGGTCTTCGCGATCGCGGGCAGGTGCTCGCGGGCGACGTAGAAGGTGATCTCGCCGCGGTCGACCGTCGTCTGCAGGATCGCCTCGGCGGGGATCTTGCGTTCGGCCAGCGCGGCGTAGAACTCGTCGGCGAACTGGTCGAACCAGCCGCCGTACGGCCGCTCGGCCGGCGCCGGGCTGTACGCCGGGAGCCGGACGCCGCCGTAGCCGGAGGTGTCGCCGGTGCCGTGGACGCCGAACATGCCCTGGCGTTCGCGCCCGGTGACGACCGGCTCGGCCGCGCCCGGGCCCTTCGCCGTCAGGCCGGTTTCGGCTCGCTCGGCGCTGGACTGCTCTTCGCCGGGTTGGGGGTTCTCAGTCATCGCTCTACTTCTTCGCGTACTTGATCGAGGACGCGACGAGCTCGGTGCGCTCCCCGCTCGCGGCGCGGATGGCGGCGCGGCGGGCGTTGATCGGCTCGTCCTGGATCTTGGCGTGCAGCTTGAGGATCGCGTCCAGCAGCATCTCCGGCCGCGGCGGGCAGCCGGGCAGGTACATGTCGACCGGCACGATGTGGTCGACGCCCTGGACCACGGCGTAGTTGTTGAACATGCCGCCGGAGGAGGCGCAGACGCCCATGGCGAGCACCCAGCGCGGCTCGGCCATCTGGTCGTAGATCTGGCGCAGGACCGGGGCCATCTTCTGCGTGACGCGCCCGGCGACGATCATCAGGTCGGCCTGGCGCGGCGTCGCGCTGAAGCGCTCCATGCCGAAGCGGGCGATGTCGTAGCGGGAACCGCCGACCGTCATCATCTCGATCGCGCAGCAGGCGAGGCCGAAGGTGGCGGGCCACAGCGAGTTCTTGCGCGCCCAGTTGACGAGGCCTTCCAGGCTGGCCAGCAGGACGCCGTTGGGGAGTTTTTCTTCCAGGCCCATGGGTCTAGTTCCAATCCAGGCCGCCGCGCCGCCACACGTAGGCGTACGCGAAGCCGACCGTCGCGATGAACAGCAGGATCTCCACCAGGCCGAACGTGCCCAGCGCGTCCGCCTGCACGGCGAACGGGTAGAGGAAGACCATCTCGATGTCGAACAGGATGAACAGCATCGCGGTGATGTAGTACGCGACCGGCATCCGCCCGGCGCCGACGAGCGGCTGCGGGGACGGCTCGATGCCGCACTCGTAGGCGGAGAGCTTGGCCTTGTTGTACCGGCTGGGTCCGACGAGCGGCCCGAGCAGGACCGACAGCACGGCGAACGCCAAGGCCAGCACGAACAACAGGACCAGGGGCAGGTAGGGCTTCAGGCTCGGGGCCTCTTGGGCCAGCTGCACCGTGTCGGTCCGGGTCAGCAACGTCAGCACGGGGTCTTCGCCATCCTTTCCGCGCCGCTGCGGTTGTGCTTGTGGTGGGGAACCGCTGGGCCTCGTCGGCACCCTAAGGGACCTGGGTCACACCGCCGAGGGTCAGGGTCTCCTTACGGCCCGTGGCTGGACCGTGAGCAGCTTGTGAAATAGTTCACAAGCCACTCGTCGCGGATGTGAAGGGATTCACAAAGCATGGGGGGAGTCTAGGACGCGACTCACACTCTTGTCCCTAGTACCCCGTGTTATAAGGGTCGCCTAAGTTCCCTCGCCATCGTTGTCACGGGTCGGCAACACCGCGCGCGCGACCTGCGCGAAGGGGTTTCAAGATCGCGATCCGGGCGGACAAAACGGGCGCTGACCTGTGATCTATCCCACTGACCGCACGGCCAACTTGTTAGGCCACTCGTGTGTCCGCGCGCGAGAAAGCCCGGCACGGGAGCCGTGCCGGGCCCTCGGAAATCCGGTCAGCGCGGGCTCGGGGTCACCTTCGCCAGCGCCGCGATCAGGCGGTCGACGCCGTCGCCGCCCTTGGCGTCGTAGCAGCCCGAAAGGCCCTTGTAGACCAGCGGCAGCAGCTTGTTGATGCGCAGGCCGTACTTGGTGCACGCGTGCATGATCTTCGGCTTGCCGATGATCTTCGCGAACACGTTGCCCAGCGCGTAGTAGCCGCCCATCAGCTCACCGACCGCCCGCGGGTACGCCTCCAGAGCCCGCTCCCGCGAAGGCCCTTCGCGCCGCGCAAGCGCCTGCACGACGACCTCCGCGGCGATCTGCGCCGACTCCATCGCGGCCGAGATGCCTTCGCCGTTGAACGGGCTGACCATGCCGCCGGCGTCGCCGAGCAGCAGCAGGCCGTCGCGGTAGTGCGGGGTGCGGTTGAAGCCCATCGGCAGCCCGGCGCCGCCGACCTTGCCGATCGCGTTCTCCTCGCGGTAGCCCCACTCCTCAGGCGTCCCGTCGAGCCATTGCCGCAGCAGCGCGCGGTAGTCGGTGTTCCGGAACGACGCCGAGGTCGAAAGCATGCCGAGGCCGACGTTGACCGTGCCGTCGCCGAGCGGGAACGCCCAGCCGTAGCCCGGCAGCAGCTTCGGGTTCCGCGGGTCGGACTTGTCCCACAGTTCGAGGTGGCCCTCGATGAACGGGTCGTCGTGCCGCGGGCTCTTGTAGTACTGGCGCACGGCGACGCCCATCGGGCGCTTCTCGTTCTTCTGGATGCCGACGCTCAGCGCGAGCCGCGCGGACACGCCGTCGCAGGCCAGCACCAGCGGCGCGTAGTACTTCACCGGCGTCTTCTCCGGGCCGACCTTCGCCTCGACGCCGACCACGCGCCCGCTCGCGTTCGTGATCGCGCTGGTGACGCTGGTGCGCTCGTACAGGCGCGCGCCCGCCTTCACGGCGAGCTTCGCGAGGAGGTCGTCGAAGTCGTGACGGGTGCGGGACACGCCGTACGGCGGGTAGCTCGTCAGGTCGGGCCAGTCGAGTTCCAGCGTCAGGTCGCCGGTGAGGATCCGCAGGCCGCGGCTGTGCACCCAGCCCGCGTCGGTGGCTGTATCTATTCCAAGGTCGATCAGCTGCTTGACGCCGCGCGGGGTCAGGCCGTCGCCGCAGACCTTCTCGCGGGGGAACTCGGTCTTCTCGAGCAGCAGGACGTCGACGCCTGCGCGGGCCAGGTAGGTGGCCACGGTGGAACCGGCGGGTCCGGCGCCGACGACGATGACTTCGGCGTCCTGGTCTGCGGTGCGTCGCGTCATGAACGCGAGTTTAGGCAGGCTTTCGGGCGCGGTGGATCGCCACGACCCCGAATGTGAGGTTCAACCACTCGACGTCGGTCCAGCCGGCGCTCGCGATGATCTCGCCGAGGGTCCGCTGGTCGGGCCAGGTGAGCATGGATTCGGCCAGGTACTTGTACGCCTCGGGGTTGGACGACGTCCTGCTGCCGACCCAGGTCAGGAGCTTGAGGACGAACCGGCGGTGGATGAACCGGATCGGGGCGAACGGCGGGGTCGAGACCTCGCAGATCACCAGCCGGCCGCCCGGCTTGACCACCCGGGCGATCTCGGTGAGCGCGGCCTTCGGGTCGACGAAGTTGCGCAGCGCGAGGGAGATCGTGACGGCGTCGAAGCTCTCGTCGGCGAACGGCAGGTTCAGCGCGTCCGCGGCGACCATCGGGACCTTGCGGTGCAGGCCGGCGCGGAGCATGCCGAAGGAGAAGTCCGCGGCCAGGCACCACGCGCCCCCGCGGGCGTACTCGACGGTCGACACCCCGGTGCCGGCGGCGAGGTCCAGGACCCTCTCGCCGCGGCGGGCGTCGAGGACGCGGGCGGTGGTGGTCCGCCAGCGCCGGTCGAAGCCGAAGGTCATGAACGAGTTCGCCCGGTCGTACCCGGACGCGACGCCGTCGAACATCGCGGCGACTTCGTGCGGGTCCTTGTCCAGGCTTGCGCGTGACATGGGTCGAGATTAGTCCGGGTACTTCAGCGGAACGTCGCCAGCATCCCGGCCACCGCCGCGGGCCAGGTGAACTCCTCCGCCCTCGCCCGGGCCGCGGCCCTGCGCATGTCCTCCGGGCTGTCCAGGAGCCCGGTCACCGCTTTCGCGAACGCGGGCGCGTGGTCGTCCACCGCCGCGCCGCACCCGGGCCGCACGATCTCCCGCAGCGCCGACGACGCCGACACCACCACCGGCGTCCCGGACGCCAGTGCCTCCAGCGCGGCGAGGCCGAACGTCTCGTGGGGGCCGGGCGCGAGGGAGACGTCCGCGCTGGCCAGCAGCCGGGCGACGTCGCCGCGGCCCGGCAGGAACCCCAGGAACGTCACCGGCAGGCCGCGCGCCCGGCGTTCCAGGGCCCGCCGCCGCGGCCCGTCACCCGCCACCACCAGCCGCACCTTCGCCCCGGCCTCGGTCAGCGCCGCGACCGTGTCGACACTGCGCTCCACGTGCTTCTCCGGCGACAGCCGTCCACAGTGGACTAACAGGGCGTCCGCGCCGGCGGCGAGGTCGGTGCGCCAGCCGTCGTCGCGCCGGGCAGGCCGGAACGTCGTGAGGTCGACGCCGAGCGGGACGCGGCGGACGTTCGGCGCGGCGATCCGGTCGAACTCCGCGCGCGCGAACGCCGTCGTGCAGACCACCGTGTCGTAGCCGGCCGCCATCCGCCGGTTGGCGGCGTCGGCGACCCGGCGGGCCATCGGCGCGGGCAGCAGGAACTGCTCCAGCAGGCGGTCGAGGCGTTCATGGGAGATGACCGTGCTGGGCACGCCGTGGCGGCTCGCCCAGCCGCCCATCCCCCGCAGCGTCAGCCGGTCGGACACCTCCAGGCGGTCCGGTTCGAGTCTGCGCAGGACCGCGCGGACCCGGTGCGGGTCGACGGCGCGGTAGCCGCCGGTGCCCGGGATCCGCGGCGCGGGCAGGGAAAACCGGCGGACACCGGTCGGCAGGACCTCGTCGGCGTACCGGCGCCCGGGCACCACGAGCGTCACCTCGTGCCCGCTCGCGACGTAGCCGGCGCCGAGGTGGTGCAGCGCGGTGCGCAGCCCGCCCGAGCGCGGCCCGTAGAAGTTCGCGAGCTGGACGATGTGCATGTCAGGCCGCGCGGGCGGCCCGGCCGCGCACGGCTTCGTAGTGCCCGACCAGCTCGTGGCAGACCGCGGGCCAGGTCCGGCCCAGCACCACCTTGCGCGCCTTCTCGCCGAGCCTCGCGCGCAACGCGGCGTCGCGGAGGGCGTCGACCTTCTCGACGAGCGCCGGGCCGAACTGCTCGCGGTCCGCGGGCAGCAGGTAGCCGGTGCGGCCGGGCAGGACGAGGTCCTTCGGACCGCCGGCGTCCGGGGCGAGGACGGGCAGCCCGGAGGCCATCGCCTCCTGCACCGCCTGGCAGAACGTCTCGTGCGGTCCGGTGTGGACGAAGACGTCGAGGCTCGCGTACGCCTTCGAGAGGTCGTCGCCGTACTTCGCGCCGAGGAAGGCCGCACCCGGCAGCTGCTCTTTGAGCGCGGGCAGTTCGGGCCCGTCGCCGACGACGACCACCCGGATGCCCGGCACACCGGCCAGCGCGGCCAGCCGGTCGACCTCCTTCTCGGGCGCCAGCCGGCCGACGAACCCGACGAGCAGCTCGCCGTTCGGCGCCAGCTCGGCCCGCAGCGCGGCGTCGGCGTGGTCCGGGGAGAAGCGCTCGATGTCGACGCCGCGCGCCCAGCGGTGCACGCGCGGGACGCCGTGGAGCCGCAGCTGCTCGACGGAGTCGCTGGACGGCGCGAGGGTCCGGTCGGCCCGCGAGTGCAGCCGCCGCACCCACCGCCACGCGGCGCGGGCGGCGATGCCGAAGCCGTACGCGGCGGCGAACCCGGCGATGTCGGTCTGGTAGACGGCGATCGACGGGACGCGCAGCCGTCTCGCGGCGGCCAGCCCGCGTGCGCCGACGACGAACGGCGACGCCAGGTGCACGACGTCCGGGCCGAACGCGGCCAGCGCGTTGAGCACGGTGCGCGTCGGCAGGCCGATCGGCAGGGAGCTCACGCCGGGGACGTCGAGCGCGGGGATCCGGATCACCGGGGCGCCGCGGTAGGAGTCCGGGCCCGGGCCGGGGGCGATGATCAGCACGTCGTGGGCGCGTTCGCGCAGGTGCTCGACGACCCGCAGGACGGAGTTGGTCACGCCGTTCACCTGGGGCAGGAAACTTTCGGTGACTATGGCGACTCGCACGTCTTGGACGATCGCACCCGATCCTGGCGACCGCGTGACACGGCGGCCAACGCTGCCGGAACAGATCGGCTACGACATGTCATCTCAAGGTCGCGTGCCGGAAACCAGGGTGGCCCAGACTAAGCAGGCATGACCCTCTTGTCCTCACGGCCGCCGCGGCCCGTCGAGCCCGGCCTGCTGTCGAGGGCGCTCGAAGTGGCCGGGCGGCTGGCCAACGACGCCACCGACGTGATCACCGCGACCGCCGGCCGCGGCGCCCACCCTTCCACGCTGGACTCGCCGTTCGACTGGGTCACCGACACCGACCGGATCCTGGAGCGCCACACCCGGCGCGTCCTGACGGCGGAGTTCCCGGGCATCCCGGTGGTCGGCCACGAGTTCGGCGCGGACCACGGCGCGGACGTCGCGGAGTACCGCTGGGTGGTCGACTCGGTGGACGGAACGGCGAACTACGTGGCCGGCGTGCCGTGGTGCGCGTACAGCCTGGCCCTGGTGGACGCGGCCGGGCCGGTGGTGGGCGTGGTGGCGGACCCGTACCGGGCCCAGATCTACGCCGCGGCGCGCGGCCGGGGAGCCCGCGCGAACGGCAAGCCGATCCAGCTGGCGGACCGCTGCGTGACGGCGGGAGCCCTGGTCTGCACCGAGCTGGCCCGGACGGGCCCGTGGCCGGGGATGGGCGGCTTCATCGAGCGAGCGGCGGCGGCCCATGCGGGGGTGCGCGTGCTGGGCTCGGCGGCGTTGTCGATCGCCCAGGTGGCGTTGGGCCACGCGGCGGCGGCGGTGCTGCACAGCTACCACGAGTGGGACGTGGCGGGCTCGGTGGCGATGGCGATCGAGGCGGGCGCGGTGGTCCTGGACAAGCACGGCGAGGACACGGCCCTCCCCACGGACGGCCTGCTCGTGGCGGCCCCCGGAGTGGCGGACGAGGTCCTCGGCTGGTGGCAGGAGACGGCGGGCTAATCGGGTTGCGGCCGGGGTGAGGATCGGAGCATGCCTCTTCTCCGCACCGCGCGTCTCTCGCTCGTGCCGCTGGCCGACGAGCACCTCGAGCTGGAGTACGAGCTGGACTCGGATCCGGAGGTGATGAGGTACCTGACCGGCCGCGCCTCGACCCGCTCGGAGGTTTCGGCGGCTCACGCCCGCCGGATGGCGGTGGCGCCCGGGTTCGGATTTTGGATGGGCTTCGCGGCTTCGGACTTCGTCGGCTGGTGGCTCCTGCGGCCGCCGAACGGCCCGGACCAGCCCTACGCCGAAGGCGAGGCGGAGCTGGGGTACCGCTTGCTGCGCCGCCAGTGGCGGAAGGGATATGCCCGCGAGGGGTCGCTGGAGGTGCTCCGGTACGGCTTCGAGGACCTGGGGCTCGACCGGATCTTCGCCCAGACGATGGCGGTGAACAAGCCATCCCGGGCAACGATGGCCTCGGCGGGGATGACGTTCAAGCGGGCATTCATCTCGGCCGGGGAGTACGAGGACCCGGTAGAGGGGGCGGAGCAGGGCGAGGTGGAGTACGAGATCACCCGAAGCACCTGGCTGAAGACGGCAGGCTGAGCGGGCTTTCACCCAAGGCGCACCGACGCTCCGGCGCGCCCCCGGTGCGGCTGCCAGCGCTCTTCGAGTGTCGCGAATGACTCATTCGAGACCTCGGACGTCCCGAATGAAGCTTCTATGTCAAGTTGTGGTTTGTAGTCGGTGGTGGTCGTTGAGCAGGGCTGGGTAGATGGTGTTGGTGAGGTGGCGTTTGAGTGCGCGTAGTGCGGCTTTGCTGCTGGCGTGGGGACGTTGTCCGGTCCATCGTTGGCGGTAGTCG